>JBAXQP010000158.1 GCA_037131655.1 bacterium
GGATGAAAGGGAGGGGTGGGGATGAATAATCACTTCATACGCCTCCCCATGTAGGGATTGGGCTTGCCCTGCTCTCCGGAGTGCGCAGCAAGCTACGCCCCTACAAGAGATTGCTGCGGAGGCCGTTAGGGTATTTCAATGGGCTTCAGAGACGCGCCAGCTAGCACGCACCCCCAATACTGGACGGGGGGCAGTCAATAACCCGTATCGCCCTTCGATACGACCAAAAGGGCTTTTCAGGGTTTTCTTTAGAGGCGAGGCATTAGCATTACAGGTGAATATAAGTAAGAAAATGGGGGACGCTCATTGAGCATCCCCCATTTGGGTTTTATTTGAATTTACGGTTTTTATTCGGGTCCGATTAGACCGTAGTTACCGCTTGGGAGGCGGTATAGGAGGCAAACTTGATTGTTTTCGACGTTATTGAAGATGTAGAAATCACGTCCTTGCAACTCCATTTGTAAAACCGCTTCCTCTGGGGTAATAGGTTTCATCGTGAAGGTTTTGATTTTGCTGATCCGTGGCTCGTCTTCTTGAACCACTGTTTCATCAACCACCAGCTCTAATTCTTTATGTCCGTTACCGCGTCCGTTGTGCTTTTTCATAAGCTTATTGCGGAAGCGTTTCAGGCGGTCTTCGACGTGGTCGACGGCAGAATCGATAGCGGCGTGAAGATCAGTTGCCTCGCCGGTGCCGCGGATGTTATAACCGTCGGCATTGAGCTGGAGTTCGATAATGTGGCGTCCGCGAAGTTCGTCATGTACGAATTCCACTTTGCCAATCTTGTGGAGGTACTTTTCGAGTTTTTCAACCCTTTTAGCAGCATGATCTATAATCGGGGTTGGTAATTGACCATGAGCGTTTCTTACGTGCAGTTCCATAATTAACCTCCTCAGGGACGCTTTATAGTAGCGACTGCGAAACAGGCGATACCTTCGCCTCTTCCGATAGCGCCAAGCGCCTCGTTTGTTGTTGCCTTAATATTAATACGAGCGGGCGAGAGATTTAGTGACAAAGAAATGGCTTCGCACATCTTTTTTGAATAAGGCGCGATGATTGGCGCTTCCGCGATGAGGGAAACGTCAATGTTGACCACCTTCCACCCAACCTCCTGCAAGTGATGTCCCGTCTCTTGGAGAAGTATGAGACTGGATATATCTTTATATCGGGCATCTGAGTTTGGAAATAGATGTCCAATATCGCTTAAACCGGCTGCACCTAGCAGCGCATCGCAAATTGCATGCGTCAGCACATCAGCATCAGAATGGCCATCAAGCCCTCGTTCATATTCGATCTCAACTCCACCAAGTACGAGACGGCGGCCATGAGCGAATGGGTGAATGTCATATCCTATCCCCATTCGTATTTCAGGGGTGGCAGAAGGCTGAACCGTGACGGGCGTCATATCGGTTTGTGAAGCAATAGCCTGGGCGAGGACAAGATCCTCCGGTTTGGTGATCTTAAAATTGGTGGACTCGCCTTCGATCATGAATACAGGTTCAGCGAGGTGTTCGATAAGAGAAGCATCGTCGGTTGATTGGAAGTTATCTTGAGACGCGACTTGATGCGCGCGCCTTATCAATTGGGTGTTAAACACCTGGGGCGTTTGCACCGCGAACACTCCTTCTCGATCTAATGTTCTATCTATAGGACGGTTCATTGCACCTGTCTTCAGTGTATCACATATCGATACCGATGGTATAGCAGCATTATGTAAAATCACAGAATCGATAAGGCGTTCGATAAGGTCAGGGGATACTAATGGGCGAGCCGCATCGTGAATAGCGACGTAATCGACATCATCAGATAGAGCTTCGATGCCAAGGCGAGATGATTCCTGCCGCGTAGCGCCGCCAGCGATCACTGCTCTTAGCTTTGACAAACACGCATCTTGTGCTGCAGCCCACCACCGGTCTTCAGTTCCCGTGGGGACGACAAGTATGATGCCGTCTATTTTTGGATGGCGTTCGAATACTAGCGCCGATAGAAGCCATACTGGTAGTCCGTTGAGGGGCTGCCATAATTTATCTTGTGTGTTACCGAACCGTGCGCTTCGGCCGGCCGCGACTATAATCGCGTGCGTTGTCTTCAATTGATTGATCAACCTCTCCTACAGTCTCATCCGGTGTCTCCGCAAAAATCATTTTGCCTGCGGTTGTTTGGAGTACGGAAGTAACAGAAACATCCATTGTCTCGTTCAAGTGTTTGCGTCCGCCTTCGACGACGACCATCGTGCCGTCGTTTAAGTACCCTATACCTTGATTGGGCTCCTTGCCTTCACGAATAATTGTAACGGTGAGAGTTTCACCCGGAAGAACGCTCAGTTTAAGCGACAAAGCAAGATCGTTGACGTTTAAAACCTTAACGCCTTCCAACTCGGCGACCTTATTCAGGTTGTAATCGTTCGTGACGAGATCGCCGCCAATTGCTTTTGCCAACTTAACCAGTCGGGCATCGACTCCTTCTCCGGTATCAGGCGCGCCGCGATCTTGTGCGCCAATTTCCAAGGCGAATTCCTTTTGGGCAGCGTTTAAGATATCCAAACCTCTTCGCCCACGTGCTCTTCGAAGTTGGTCACTCGAATCGGCGATTAACTGCAACTCTTCGAGGACGAAACGTGGGATGTAAATTTGCCCTTCCATAAAACCAGTGCGATATATATCAAGTATGCGTCCATCTATAATTACGTTTGTATCGAAAATTTTGATTGATTTACGACGGATAGTACTTTTACTCGAGCTTGCCCAGGGAAGGACTTCGATAAGCCTTCTGACGGCAGTTAAGCAGAGGTAGATAAAAACTACCCCTGAGAGTATAAGAAATAGCGGGAAAAGCGGGCCGGTTTGTAGAAGAAGAGGGATAAAAATGGAGGTCATTACAACGCCCAGCAGAATGCCTCCGACTGTCGCTAGTGTCTCCTGAGGTTCCATTTCCTCCATATGACGGGTTGCCACCCCAATCCAGTGCAGGATTTCGGTGCCAAATACAAGACCAAGCAGAGTTCCCGCGACGACGCAACCTATAGTAACAAGAGTGCCTAGAGTAACAAGAATGCCTAGGAAACCGGGTAACTTAAGAGGCATTTCATCCAATTTTGTCACAACGGGTTGTGTAACAGGTGGTTTAGACTCAAGCGTAGACTTTACATCTCTAGGTAGGCCAGTTTTTGGTGCCGGTTTGGGGGGTGTTTCTGGAATATTCGGTGGATTGGTTTCTAATGATGGCGGAGCCGTTTTAGTAGCCCCGCTATTCGCCATATTTACGATATGTTTTTGTATGCTGCTTGAACTCATCCCGCCAAGGATGCCGCCCGTTATCATGCAAAGAATGACAAAAAGAATGCGCATGGATTTCATGATCAATGACTTCCTTATCGCGTCGAATTAATACGACGCTTGTATTAGAATATGAAAATATATGATTCTTAAAGATTTTACCAGAGTCTACTCATAAGAATTGTCGTAATAGTTCTTTATTCAAAAGCCAATTCAAATCACAGGTCCGAAATAAATTACGAACCTTGAGAGCAAGAGCAGTGATCGCTGGAGCAGTTATTAAGCGTCTCTTTCGGCCAGCGCATGCGGAGGGCATTTAAAGTGACGATTAAGGAGACCCCCATGTCGCCCGCAACAGCCAACCAGAGGTTTTGGGCGCCGAAGAAAGCGGCTATAATAAGCGCCAACTTTGTGCTTAAGCTGAACCAGATGTTCTGGCGCATAATCATCATCATCTGCCTGGAAAGGTTTAAAAGTTCAGGGATTAGATTGATCTTATCATTCAGCAGGACGATATCCGCGCTTTCAACTGCGGCATCAGAACCGATTGCTCCCATTGCGATTGCTACATCTGCCGATTGGAGTGCGAGTACATCGTTGATCCCGTCACCAATCATGGTTGTCGTTCCCCATTTCGCTCGGATATCCTCGACAGCGATCTGTTTTTGTTGAGGTAAGAGATCTCCAAAGAAGTCTGTGCTACCGACTTTTTCAGCAAAAGCGGAGGTGACCACTTCATTATCGCCGCTGAGGATGCCGACATGTTTAACTCCCTGTCGCTTGAGTTTATCTAATACCGATTTGGCATCTTCGCGGGCAGTATCCGTGAATGTGATGCATCCGATTGCGTGGTCTTGATTAACCAATGCAATAGCGGTTTTGCCATCTAGTTCTAAGTCTGTGAGTAATTGTTTGAGCTTTGGGTCATCCAATAAGCGCTTATTTCCCATCCGGTACATTTGCCCATCAATTTCAGCTTCGAGGCCGCGTCCGGGGAATATTTGAAATTTATTAACAGGCTTAATTGGGATTTCTTCAAGTTTGGCAAGGTTACGGACTGCATCTGCAAGTGGGTGTTCGGAAGATTCTTCAAGTGATGCGGCCAAACTGATAACCTGTTTGCGGTCATAACCATTTAAGGGGATTACTTTATCGACAGATATTTTGGCATGGGTGAGGGTGCCGGTTTTGTCGAACAGAATGGCATTCGAGCTAGCGAATGCTTCGAGATAGGCGCCGCCTTTGATTAAAATACCTCTTCGAGAAGCAAGGCCGATCGCAGTTATGATAGCTACCGGAGTTGAAATAATAAGGGCACAAGGGCAGGCGACGATTAAGAGCCACAACGCGCGGAAGAACCAGGGCTGGAAAGGTTGGTGGAATAAGAGGGTTGGAACTGCAGTTATGAGGATAGCCAGCAGCACTACCAACGGAGTGTAGTAGGCAGCGAAACGGTCTATCATGTGCTGAGCGGGGGCGCGTTTTGCTTGGGCTTCCTCGAATAAGTGAATAACACGCGCGAGAGTCGTTTCACCATAGGGGTGGAGAACGGTGAATCTAAGTACTCCCTCTCCGTTTAAGCTTCCCGCATAGACGCTGTCTCCAGGTTCTTTATCAACCGGTAAACTTTCCCCTGTCAGAGCCGATTGATCGACGTTTGATGCGCCTTCGATGACTTGGCCATCCAATGGCACTCGCTCTCCCGGCCTAACTTCAATCATATCTCCTGCTGAAATCGAACCGATCGGGCGTTCGCTATCTTCTCCGTTAGTAATTACTCTGGCGGTTGCCGGAGTGATGGCAATTAGCCGTTCAAGCGCACGCCGCGTTCGTTGGATAGCCATTGATTGTAATGAGTTCCCAAAGGCAAATAACCATGCGACACTTGCGGCTTCGGTCCATTGTCCTAATGAAGCTGCGCCGATGACAGCAATTGTCATTAGCGTATTCATAGTGATGGCCTTGTATCTAATTCCCGCAATTGCTGAACGCAGAGAGGGATAGCCGGCGATGAATGCGCCGAGCAGGTAGGGAATGAGGTTATAAGTGGGTAAAATTTTGAAATGCACGGATGCCCAACCGGCGGCAATTAGCAATCCTGAGAATATCAGTTCGTAAAGGCGAGGGAAGAGCTTTATGCTTTGAACGGCCGTTCGCTCGTTTTCCGGGTGAGCGACATAGCCTAGTTGGCCGATAGCGCGAGTAATTTGGCCGATTGAAATTTTATTTGGGTCATACTCAACATGCAGACGGCTAGTGGTGAAAGTAGCGCCTGCCCAGCCGACCCCTTTTAATCCACGCACCATCCTCTCTGTCTCCTGAGCACAATCAGGGCAGTCAAGACCGCTCAGAACGAGGGTGTCATGCGTCATCCCCTCAGTCATTCCCCTGCAGATATTTCGGACATTCTCTTCAAATCCAAGCGGTACGTTCCCATCAAGAAATTGAACGGATAAAACCCCCGAATCACGGTCAAAGAACGTTCTCTCAACGTTTGACATTTCTGAGAGCGCTCTTTCAATTCGTTCACGACATTCCACGCAGGCAAGCGCAGATGGCGCGTACGATTTCAAATCAATTGTTTCAGCCTGAACCGTGCCTTTTCTCAAGAACGTGCTCCAAACCATCGGCATACAGCCGTTTTATATGTTCGTCTGCAAGTGAGTAGTAGATGTGTTTTCCCGCTCGACGGGATTTGACTAGTCTTAATAGATGAAGTCGTCGAAGCTGATGGGAGGCAAGCGATTCGGAGATTCCTATCGCTGCGGATAAGTCGCAAACGCAAGTTTCTTCTAAGAAGAGCGCGTGCAAAATCCGAAGGCGTGTAGGATCACCAAGCGCCCCGAATATCTCCGCAAGCCTTTGAACGGTCTCTTCGCCCATTGCTTCGGAGTTGTGAATTAATTTTTTATCAGTAACAGCCATCAAGAGAACACCTGAACACTTGAATATACGTTCATATGTATTTTACCATAGTCCTTCTTATCTTAAGCCAGTAAATTTAGCAGGTTAGATGTCGAATCTCACCACAATGTGAACGGTTGAGGTCACTCAAGATAGAACATTAGTAGGAAGCTGCATAAAGAAGAATCATCCTTGCGATGTCACATTTCAATGGCTAGTGGGCAAGTCCCCAAACCCCCGATTTTCAATCAGGCTTCATGCTTATATCCGATCCGGCTTTACCTATTTTCAGCGTGCAAACTGATGAAGTTACCTGGTAGAATTTAATTTAGAAAAGAAAAAGTATTAAAGTTCCAATATAAGTAATATAGCTTGGAATACATAAG
>JBAXQP010000159.1 GCA_037131655.1 bacterium
TAATAATATAGAATGATGATAGATACGACTGTTTCCATGATGAATGATACAGAAATAGCTATCAGGTAAACACCTATAACCCTGATCAACACGCGTGCCAAATCTCGCTTATTCATGTGACTCTCCACAAATTTTAATTGTTAGCCTTAAACACTCTTACCAACTAACATTATTAATATTAATTCGCCATGCCCGAAAAGTTATCCTTCTTTTCGACAAATTTATAACAAAAGGATATCAGAATCTAAGGTTACGTATCTCTCGCTGGGCGGCGATGACTTTATCTTCCCAATCGGTGCTATCCGAATCTGGGATGCGGCCTTCGCTGTCCATTGCCTCAAGCACTCGGCTGAAACCTTCTTCCAAACTGATTACCGGCCGGAATTCGGGGACGTCTCGAAATAGCTTTTCGGGACTATAGTAAGTGTTGTGGGCGAAAATCTCCTTGCAGATCCCAACATCAGGTACGTTCATCGCCACTAGATCGGCCAATGGCACACCGACTAGCTCCACTTCGCGACCTAGAATCTTCATAGCAGTTCTGTGATAGTCAGCCCAGCTTACAAACCAACGGTTGACCATGTTGTAGGTTTGCCCCAGGCAGTTGCTCTTACCAAGCACATTCGCAAACGCAAGCGCCGCATCCTCAACGTGCATTAACTGATGAATAGCGCTGCCGTCGCCGCAGACTAAAATTGGCTTGCCTTTTCGCACCCTGTCAATCGAACCGAAATCCCAGCAGACCTGACGCAATAAGCCCATTTTCGGTCCATAAGTCGACGAGGGCTTAATAATAGTAACAGGAAACCCTTCACGATAATAGGCTTCCATGAACACCCCATCCGCTTCCACCTTATTGCGCCCATAGCCGGTGATCGGCCTGAGGGGATGGTCCTCTGTCACTGGAAAATAATCATATTGAATGCCATATGTGCAAACCGTCGAGCACTGCACGAAGTGCGAAACACCCCTGAAGGCGCGGATGCTGCTGAGGGCATTCTCTTTACTAAAACAAATCATATCAATCGCGGCATCGAACTTCTCCGCCTGTATCGCCTTCTCAAAAGCCTCGCTGTCATAGCGATCCCCATGAATAGCCCTTGCCCCTTCAGGCACGTCGCCGCTGGTTCCACGGTTAAAGCAGACCACTTCATGCCCCTGCTTCAAAAGCAGTTTGACAATACTAACGCTAATATTCCCCGTCCCGCCTACTACGCATACTTTCATCTTGTATCCTCCAATAGGAAGTATTATCCAATTTACCCTATGATCAGCTGCACCTAGTTATTGGAAGCCATGCACAGAATGCTTGAAGTCAATAAGCTTTCCAAAAAAAGTAGATCATCAGCTTGCAATTGTAAAGTTTATTTAGCTATACTAAGCAAAACTTCTAAGGAGCTTTGCTTATGGGCATGTTTTGCTACCAATGTGAACAGACAGCCAACGGAACAGGTTGTACCAATCTCGGTGTCTGCGGAAAGAACGAGGACATTGCAGGTCTTCAAGATTTACTCGTATTTGGATTAAAAGGAATTGCAGCTTACGCGCACCACGCGCGTGAATTGGGCGCAAGAGATGAGCAAGTGGATGCGTTTGTGCACGACGCACTATTCTTTACGCTGACGAATGTCAATTTCAGCTTAGACGATCACTTAAAGATGGTCATGAAGTGCGGGGAAATGAATTACCGCATCATGGAAGTGCTCGATAAAGCTAATGTGGATCGCTTCGGTTCACCTGAGCCGGCGTCAGTATTTACTGGAACAAAGGCTGGGCCGGGCATTATTATCACCGGTCATGACTTACTTGACCTGGAAGAACTTCTCAAGCAAACTGAAGGCACTGGCATTAATGTCTATACCCATGGCGAAATGCTTCCCGCACATTCATATCCTGAATTAAGGAAATATCCACACTTAGTTGGCAATTATGGTACCGCGTGGCAGAATCAGCGCATTGAATTTGAAAAGTTCTCAGGCGCTATCGTTGTGACTACTAATTGTGTGATGCCATTAACCAGCCAGACAACATATGGCAATCGTATTTTCACTCGAAGCATTACAGGTTTAGAAGAATCAACACCTATTGAAGGGCGCGATTTCTCGGCTGTCATTAAGAAAGCTCTTGAGTTACCTGCGCTTGTCGAACAAGAGGGCGCATATACTATCCCAACTGGTTTCCATCACAATGTCATTCTCAGCATCGCTGACAAAGTGGTCGAGGCAGTAAGAGCCGGCAAAATCAAACATTTCTTCCTTATTGGAGGTTGCGATGGCGCAAAGCCCGGACGCAACTACTTTACGGAATTAGCCCAAAAAGTGCCGAAAGACTGCGTTATTTTAACCGTAGCTTGTGGGAAATATCGTTTCAACGACATTGATTTTGGTGAAATTGACGGTATACCGCGTTTATTGGATCTCGGTCAGTGCAACAACTCATATTCCGGAATTCAAATTGCTTTGGCGCTTGCAAAAGTATTTAATTGCGGTGTAAATGATCTACCGCTTTCCATCGTTCTTTCGTGGTTTGAGCAAAAAGCGGTTGCTATTCTGTTGACGCTTCTACACCTCGGCGTCAATAACATAAGAATTGGACCTACACCACCAGCTTTTGTTACGCCAAACGTATTTAAGGTACTTAATGAAGGATTTGGCTTGAAGCTTATTACTACACCTGATGAAGATCTAAAGGCAATACTCAGCTAATAAACTACAATACATATAAGCAAGAGACGAAACCAGCCCTTACGGGTTGGTTTCGTCTCTTTGTAAAAGCTATAAATTACAGCAGAAACCCCTCTGCCATTTTGCATTTAGTCTTATCGGTGTGCCAACTCGTGACATAAATCCAGATAAAGCTTGAGGCCTTCTGGGCTGGTGTTCCAGGGGATGTGATTGCCGATGCCCATCATGTAGCCGCCAGTCATCTTTGAAGTTTCTATCATGCTGTGGACCATCGCCTTGATTTCTTCAGGATTGTTTCGGCACAAGACGCGGTTATCTCCTTCGCCGACCAGGAAGCAATTTTCGTGCTTACGCGCGATTGCTTTGAAATCCGTGTAAGGCTCGGTGAAAATCCCAACAGCGCCGCAAGCAAAGATATCGTCGACAAACACATCGGCACAACCGTCGGTGATCATTATCACTTCCTTACCGGCCTCCCGCAATATTCCCCAGAACTCCTCATAGCGTGGGAAGATAAACTTGCGCATCCAAGCCGGTGACATATAAGGCCCACGCGATCCGACGATATCGTCATGGCAGAGAACATGTGTAACAGGGAGCCTTGTGAAGGTTCGAAATACACGACGATTAATTTCCGCGAACTCGTCCATTATACGTTCAAAGCGGGGGTCTAATGCAGCCTCAAGAAACAGTTCCCAACCAAAGGTGAGAATCGGCCACATGATCATTGTGTTATAGAAGCCAACGTACTCCCACTCACCTTCAGGGAGCTTTCCGCCCCATTCAGCAGGAAAGTGCGTCGAATAGACTTGAAAGAGTTTCTCTTCGTCCCTATAATCCCGAGCTTCGTTTAGAGGTAAATCTGTAAAATCGCCAAGTTCAAGCGGCGAAAAGGCAAGCACTTCTTCCACATCTTTGAACTTAATGCCCCAATCCCAGTGCGAAGAGGTGCTTGCTCCCCATCGAACTGAACGCCTACCATGCTCATCGATGGAAACGGAGTTGCTCTTCCCATCGAGATCAGGCCTCGGTATAGGCTCATCCTTATCGGGTACTCCGGCATAGAGCATAGGGTACATCTCATTCATCTTCAATGCGCAAAGGCGGGGGTGCTCGTAAAAGTCAATTCCGGTACAATAGGTCATCCCGTCGGGACATGACAATGGTTCCCAGTGGGGGATGCGCTTAGGCCATAATCTTTTGTATGCCTGATATCTCTCGTCTTGCTTCATTTCTTCCTCTTTCAAAGCCATATAGCTTCACTTACTCATAAAAGTTTACCCGATGCTCATTAACCTTGAAGGGTGGTTCGGCTAAGTCATATTCGTGTAAACTTAAACTGATATTAGTTGAACTTATTAACTTGCGAACTGTTATGCAAATTTTAGATTTTCGAACCTGCCTTCCTCGTAAAGTAGTTCCGTTTTGGACAGCTTGCGAAAAAGAGATAAGACATCGAGATCCCCGTTTGTGGGTTCCCCGCGATCTCGAACGGCAGCTTCAATGGCTTTATCAAGATATGCGAGGAGAGCCAGGTATCGTCGGCAGGATCGCTTCACAAGATGACAATACAATTGGGATGCTGATGGTGGCTCGGCGGCAGATTGCGGAAATCGATGTCATTCGGGCGATCTACCCGCGACGATTTGCTTTCTGTTCATGGCTGGCAGTAGATCGTTATCTGGATACCAGCGCCATTATTAAAAATATGCTCGATAGCGCCTACCAAGCGCAGGCATTAGCTGATCTGTCTTCGTTGTTCATCGCAGTCCCCACTGCTGCGGTTGAGACGCTTAAGGCGCTTTAGGAAGCCGGCTTGCGCTCATGGATTATGATGGCTCACCGTGATGCCCTTCCCTACGAGCCACCTGATTTTGAGGGTAAAGTCAGGGCCGCTTCCCTCCTCGATCGAGAGGCGATTATCGATCTCAGTATCGAAATGATTGAATTCCACCGCGAAATCGACCCCCGATGCTCAACTGATGCCGATCTCAAGGCAATTTATCAAGCCGAATTAAATGACGCCTTTGCTGACCTCAACCATGCAATCTTTGTAGCCGAATTGAACGGGAAAGTGGTCGGAGAGATGCACTGCGTTCTTCATCGATTAAATGAGGAAGAGCGCTCAAGTCCCATCAGCCCTGGAACTTACGGCTATATTGGCTCAGCCTCAGTAACGGCATCGGTTCGAGGCAAAGGGGTTGGGAAAGCCCTTTTCGCGCAAGCTAATCGCTGGTTCCGATCTCACCGTGTGAACGGCGTCCAACTACATTACAATACAGTCAATCCAGTCTCAACTCACTTTTGGCAAAATTTAGGATTTGAGCCACTAATCGTTACTCTCCATCAAGAATTAACTCATTCTATAAGCCCTGAAACGTAGAGTCATTTGGGGATACCGAACATGTTTGACACGTATTCCTTGCAACGTGAACGAATGGTGACGGAGCAGATAGAGGCTCGCGGGATTACCGACCAACAGCTTCTAGCGGTCATGCGCAAAGTCCCCCGCCATCTTTTCGTGCCGGAGCGTAATCGTTCACAAGCCTATAGCGATTCAGCGCTGCCGATTGGTGAAGGACAAACCATCTCCCAACCGGCCATTGTTGCTATCATGTCCGAACTGCTCGAACTCAACGGGGATGAAAAGATATTGGAGATCGGCACCGGTTCGGGCTATCAAACCGCTATTCTAGCCGAACTTGCAGGAGAAATCATTACCCTCGACCGTCTCCTTGCTTTAGCGGAAAAATCTCGCTCGCTTCTTAACGATTTAGGTTATAAAAACGTTGAGGTTATCGTCGGAGACGGCACTGAAGGTTATATTCCAAGAACGCCTTATGATAGGATTTTAATCACCGCCGGAGCGCCGTATGTTCCGCAACCACTTTTAGATCAACTCCAATCACCAGGCCGCCTAGTTGCTCCCGTTGGAACCATGCGCAAGCAAACCCTAACGGTTGTTTACAAGGACGAAAGCGGAAATCTTCAGTGGAAAAACCACGGCTTCTGCGTCTTCGTCCCCTTGGTCGGCCAGCACGGCTGGGATGCAAAAACCCACTCTTCCAACGCTTCTGATGAGAAGAGGTGATAGGTTTTGAAAGAGAATCAGATAACTCAAGAGGAGGAGGTTGCTTCGGCACAAACATCCTTGCAATGACACAAAAAGCTTAGCCTCATATCCGAAATCTTGCTTCTTGCCTCTTGCTTCTTGCTTCTCTCCATTTCGCCTTTCGCATAAGAAGATGGTGTATGATAATAGGCAGGTAAATGTTATTAACTTTGTTCTTATTTATATTCGCTATCGGGCTTGGGCATCGGCTTATTCGGGGAGTTGTAGAGACCTGGAGTTGGCCGGAGAGGATTGCCTTTTCCGGAGCGCTTGGGCTTGGAATTTTTGCATATGGAATTCTTGGCCTGGGTTTACTCGGCGGGTTGAAATGGCCGCTTTGGGCGTTTACAGCTACTTTTATCCTGCTCAGTCTTCCTGAAACTCTCCGACTTGCTCGTGAAATTAAAACGCCTCGGCCAACTTTGAGCGGAATTCTAATCGGTCTAGGGCTTCTGGTTTTTGGAGTTATCACTCTTCTTGGCGTAATCAGCCCCGCCGATTCAAGCGAATGGGATACAATCGCTTATCATCTAGCTGTTCCAAAGCTCTATCTTGAAGCTGGACGGATTTATTACATCCCCTATATTCACCACAGCAACTTCCCAAGTACGGTCGAAATGCTTTATACGTGGGGATTAGCCATAAATGGGCAGAGTGCCGCAAAAGCTTTTCACTGGCTCTTTGGTTGGATGATGTTTCTCGGCGCTGCAGGGTTCGCTGTGCGTCAGAGCAATGGGAAAGCAAC
>JBAXQP010000160.1 GCA_037131655.1 bacterium
ACCATATTGGCGACATCTTCACACTTGTCGGTTGCTATCTCGATCCGATCGTAAATTTCTTTCCATTTTATAACCATTATCGGATCGTCACAAGGCGTATTAAAAAGGTCCCCTAATGCTTGTCGAAAAGCCTTATCACTCACATTCTCCAGTCGGTGAATTGTTACGAGCACATCATGGATTGCCGCTCGGTTGGCTTTGCTGGAGAGGCTTTGTACTGCTTTAACCGTTGCGTCGGTAATTTGAACCAAAAGATTGATCAAAGGCACTAAGTCCGGACGAGCTGTCTTTAATTGATAGAGCACAGCCCTTGCAGCGCCGGCTTCTATGTGGTCGGTGATGTCATCAAGCGCTCCGGATAGCGAACGTAAATCCTCTTTATCAAGTGGGGTAACAAAAGTCGCGTCAACTTTGTTGGCAAGTTGGTGGGTTAATTCATCGCCTTCATGCTCAATCTGCTCGATAAGACAGACGTGATCGTTTAGATGTTCGAAGTCTTGTGCCAAAGCAAGAAAGGCAAGTGCGGCTCGATGAGCTGTTACTGCTTGCTGTTCTAAGATTTTATAGAACAGGTCTTCTTTCCCGAATTTCTTCAATTGTCCGGCTCCTTGAATAATACTAAATAAATATACAAACGAGAGACTTTTGGATCACATGTCCAATTCCGTCATAGGAAAGCGTTCCAGGGTTATTTTGCCGATGTTATTTCTAAGTTTACCCGCAGTAATACGGGAAGTTGTAGCAGAGACTAATCGTAATGATAGTCTCTTGTATGAACATCCTCGACAAATCGCGCCATGAGATCGCTTTGCGCATCCAGATCAGAAGCGCAGACTAACTCATTCACGCTGTGCATATATCTAACTGGTACTGAGACAGTAATAGCGGCTGCTCCTGCCCGAGAACGCTGAATCGCGCCCGCATCCGTGCCACCACGGTTCATCAGTTCCGTTTGATGCGGAATTTTATGTTTGGAAGCAACCTCTCTAAAGTGGTCGATCAGTTTAGGATGGCAAATTAAAGAGCCATCGAGGATGCGTATGCTTGGGCCATTGCCCAGTTTTGGCGGGACATCCACTTCATCTGCTCCCGGATAATCAGTTGCGCCCGTGACATCCATCGCAACGCCAACATCAGGCATAATGGCAAAGGCAGCGGGTCCCGCTCCTCGTGTGCCAATTTCTTCTTGCGCAGTAGCAACCGCGTAGACATCCACTTCGGGGTCCTTCAACTTTTTGATCGTGTCAATCAGGCAATAAATCCCCACGCGATCATCCATCGCTTTGCCGACGATATAATTGCCCAGTTCTTCAATTGGCCGGTCCATGGTAACGATGTCGTATTGCTGAATTTTCGCTTTAGCATCATCGCCCGAAAGGCCGGTATCGATATGAATGCCATCAACCGTCGCGGCGCCTTCTTTGTTGGGGAAGATTGCCATCCCGCTGACAGTTCCTTCTTTGCCGGTGATGACCACCTTGCGCCCGTTTACATTCTTCGCATCAATGCCGCCCATGGGGAAAAGCTTTACAAACCCTTTATCATCGACACTCTTTACCAGAAAGCCGATTTCATCCATATGGGCTGCCAGCATAACGCGTTTACGCTTGCCTTTCCCTTTGCCCTTTTTGAAAGCAATCACATTGCCCATCACATCGATTGAAATATCATCAACAAAAGGCTTCAATTCTTCAATAACGATTGCTCGGACCGCTTCTTCGCGTCCCGCAATCGCTGCCGTCTCACACAACCGCTTCAATAATAAAAAATCCATGGTTTTCTCCGTAGTGCGTAGTGCGTATTACGTATTCTCCGGATTCCGGATACGCAATACCCACTACGCAATAGTTCCCTAAACGTAACTATAATCCCTCGTATGCGCCTCTTCCAGGTATCTGGCTAGAAGGTTGACGGCAGCATCCACATCGATGGGGCTGACGGTTTCGTTGACCGTGTGTACATAGCGCGTGGGGATCGAGAGTGTGATGCTCACAACGCCACTTTGAGCACGTTGAATTGCGCCCGCATCGGTGCCGCCTCTTGGCAAGAGTTCCATTTGGTGTGTAATCTCTTTGGCCGTGGCGATGTCTTTGAAATGCTCAACCAATTTTGGATGGCAGATTAAGGAAGAATCCAAAATCTTAATTGCCGCTCCTCCGCCTAATTTAGGCAGGGTATCAGCATCGGGCGCGCCTGGATAATCTCCTGTCAAAGTAACGTCGAGTGCGATACCGACATCAGGATTGACGCCAAATGCGGCAGTGGTTGCGCCCCGAAGTCCGACTTCTTCCTGGACAGTGCCAACCGCATAAACATCGCATTCTAATGCTTCAATATTCTTCATGGCTTCAATCATCACATAAACGCCCACGCGATCGTCCATCGCCTTGCACGCGATATTCTCGCCAATTTCCTCACAGGGGCGATCCATCGTGACAATATCACCGACTTGAATCTTCTTCTTAGCCTCATCACCCGATAAGCCCACATCGACGAAGAAATTCTCCATCTGCGCTGATTGATTTCTTTCGGCATCAGAAAGCATATGCGCGGGTTTGGTCGCATAGCCAAGAAGACCTTTTATCGGGCCATCTTTGGTGGTGACTACCACTTGTTGAGCGAACATGTTGCGGGTATCAATTCCGCCGAAGGGGTAGAGGCGGAGGAATCCTTTGTCTTCAATATGCTTAACCATGAACCCGATTTCGTCCATATGAGCGGCGAGCATCACTTTTCGGCGGGTTCCTTTTCCCGTTCCCTGCTTAAAGGCGATAACGTTGCCCATTGCATCGATTTTAATGTCGGTCACATGGGGTTTAAGTTCTTCAATAATAATCGCTCGCACGGCATCTTCTCTGCCGGGAGTTCCTGGGGCTTCACAAAGCCGTTTCAATAAAGCAAAATTCATGAGTGCAACCTCCTGTAGTCTATCAATTATAGCCGAACCGACCCCCCTGGAAACACCATTGATAGCATGTTAAAGCAAAGCAACTTGATTGTCAGTTAATCAACAGGCTATAATCTATGCTCACGTCGGGGCGTGGCGCAGCTTGGATAGCGCGCCGGCTTTGGGTGCCGGAGGTCGCGAGTTCGAATCTCGCCGCCCCGACTTGGATTTTAAGCCCCTGGGAGATAATCCCAGGGGCTTTTTTGATTGAAGAGGTGCAAATGGGGCGACGCACTAAAGAAATTAGAATAGAGAGATGATATGGAGAATTTATCTTTTACCACTTTTCCGACAGTTTTCTTATTTGAGCAATCGGCAAGTAAAGGTGTCTTTCACCGTCTTCTAAGCTTTCAAAACCAAAACGTTTATACCAATCCACAACCGTAGGGTCGAGAGCATCGACTTCTACAGCATGACATCCAATATCACTGTCCGCTACGTTCAATGCTCTTAAGAGAGCATCGATTAGGAGGGTAGTTCCCAGACCTTGATGTTGGAAATCCTTCCGGATTGCTAAGCGGCCCACCAAGACGATTGGCACTTCATTATATGGATGATCCATTGGTTTGGGGAAAAGAGCGCTTTCAACTGCTCCCGCAGCTAAACAGTAATAGCCGAGAACAGTTTTATTGTCATCGGCTATTGCTACAAATGTCCGCGTATGCCCACTCTTATTCTGTCGCAAAGCATTATGTAAAAGGAAGTTATCGAGGCTCTGCACACCGCACGAAAACGAAGAACGGTCATGATCTTTTTCTAATCCCACGATGGACTTAAACTTCAATTACTTTCTCCCCGCTCATGACTTTCTTGTAATTATTGGCAGCTTCAATTAGTGTCTGATTTGGCACAGTATTCTCACTAAGTATCTGCAAAAATTGTTTGGCATGCTCATCACTAAGCACACGTCGGCTCTTCTCTTTTAATACCTCTTGTGCCCTCTCATATATAGCTTGAACAGCAAACGCTGTTATGGTTATGCCCAGTTCAGCAGAAGCAAGCTCAACAACGCGCTTTACATCCGGAGCTAACCTACACTCAAGTCTTCCCGCTGCACTTGTAGTCTTCATAATGTATCCCTCTCTGTACCTTCACATGTATTGTACGGCAAATAGCCGTATTTTATTACTGGTAATGATACCAGTTCGTGGTATAAAACTTCACATAACTTGTTTTAACTATTACCTATGCTTACAGTGGTGGAACCTATAATGAACCTGAAAAAAGATTAGCAACTGGGGAGACGCACTAGGTTTTGGGGACTTTATTGAACGCAGTTATTTGATAGTAATTCTATCCCTCAAGACCTTCATGCGGGTGAAACTGAAGGGCTGCAAACTGGTGACGCTGAATTTTTCGCAACCCGCCGGCACCCCTACAAATGGCATCATCCAGAGCGTGGAGGAGGGCAAGTTTTTGCACGTCGAAATGGAAGACTCCGTGCTTCAGGGTTACAAGGTCTTCGGTGTCAGCGTCAACAAGGATACCGCAAGAGACATCGGCTGTACGATCCGTGGAGAGGTCAAGGCCTACATCCAGTTCTAGCAGGAAATCCCCCAGGGCATCACCCGTTTGGGCGCCTGGCCTATGGACGTGTTTCATTCCATAGCCGGTAACATAGGGGTCGGATCACGGTAAATGCTTTAAACCCAGGAAGATAGTTGCAGAGTGAGGGGCATATAGGCAGCTCCGCACGAATTCCCGCTTCTCTCATCAGCCTGGCAACACGCCCTTGGTTACAGGCAACCCCATCCTTGATCCAGGGATCCTGCAGACATGACCAACCAAGATCATTCCTCAGCCTCAATTAGGGACACCTTTGAATTCGCGATTATTTATAGTTCCTGCAATAACTTTGAGCTGGCCGATTGGCGTGTGTGCAGTTAACTTGAAGAAAATTGCCAAAATCCATGATTTCACATAGATGCGTGCAGGATTTTTGTTATGCCATGACGAATAGGATAGAAAACGTGTCTTTGGGAGGACTGGATGAATCGTAAATTAACAATCACGATATTCGTTTGCATGCTGGTTGTGATAGCCGTTATGTCTGGCATCATTATCTATCAACGCTCAAATAATACACACCAAATGCTCAGAATGACTTTGCATGGAGCCGCAGCAGACGGCAATATCAAGGCGATTGAATCAATCCTTTCTAAAGGTGCAAATATAAACGCTAAGGATGATTTAGGTCAAACTGCTCTCATGTATGCTGCATATTGGGAAAAACCTATGACTGCAAATCTCCTCATTGAGAAAGGGGCGAATGTCAATGCTAGGGATATTGAAGAGTGGACTGCGCTTATGTGGGCAGCTCAAGAAGGACATATTGAGATTGTAAGGCTCTTAATCGATAAAGGCGCTAATGTTAATGCAAAAGATGAGAACGGATTGACTGCGCTCATGCATGCCACGTATCAGGGGCATGATAAAACCGTAGCTCTACTTATCGAAAAGAGGGTAGACGTCAATGCGACGACCAATGATGGAACGACTGCACTCAACATGGCAGAAGAGAATGAGAAAGATAACTATGAGGGAAAAGAAAATCCATATACTGACATTGTGAAATTGCTGCGAAAAGCAAGTGCCGATACCAAAATGAATGATAATGACAGCGATAATGCTCTCTTAACTGCAGCACTAAAAGGAGATACCCCACTAATAAAAAGCCTCATAAAGAAAGGTGCTAATATAAACGCGAGGGGTATTTTTGGAGCAACTGCGCTCATGCATGCCGCTTATCATGGTCATTATGAAGCCGTAGCTCTTCTTATCGAAAAGGGGGTAGACATCAATGCTAAGGATGAATCCAGCCGAACTGCGCTCATGGTGGCAGCGCGTGAAGGACATGATCAAACCGTAGATCTTCTTATTCACAAAGGAGCAGACGTCAATGTTAAGGATGAATTCGGGCAAACTGCGCTTATTTGGGCGGAGCGTGAAGAGCAGACGGAGGTTGTTGACATAATTCGCAAATTAGAAGAAGTTGACTGATTGGTTGAAAGTGGCAAGGATTAAGGATAGTACGCGCTTATATCTGAATTCATATGTTAGTAATGGGAGGTATTAAAGATGAAAGAGAAGTTTGGGTTATATCTATGGCGTATCGTATTGGTGTTGTTTATTGTGTTCTTTATACTTTATTTCTGGCCAGGATTGTATATCTACCATCTAGAATCAGGCAGGGGGTCTTTTCGGATTAACCGTATAACGGGCACAAAACAAAGTTTTTGATAAGAAAGAGCTTATTGGAGAGTAAATGAATACCAACGAACAGCAACCTTCGACGGGGAAGAATGAACCTATGGCGCGAGACTGGCTATTAGGTATTCTTGGCTTGGCATTTCTCGCGGTTGTAATGCTTTTGTACGCTATTTACGGCAGACCTCCATACGCCTATTTTCAATTACTTCGATATGTGGTTGCTGGAACTTCTGGATTAGGCGCTTGGGCTTTATTCAGAATCAGCCGTATTTTCATCCCGATATCC
>JBAXQP010000161.1 GCA_037131655.1 bacterium
ACTCGTGCGTATACCGATTCATCACCTGAACACCTCTTCCTTATTATGGGACTTAGGGTGTCCTTTTTTTTAGGGGAAAACCTCTTTCCAAGTGGGACTATAGTGCGTCTCCTTCTCTTTCTCAAATCCGTATCCCTGAGTAGGCCTTAAGGCCGTATCGAAGGGTGGTGCGGAAAATGCCTCGCAATTAAACAGGAAAAGAAAGGCTTCGCCAGCGTTGCTGGCGAAGCCTTTTGATCTACTGAATACGCGCTACAATTACTTTGTCGTAACAACAGTGCTGTCTGTGACTTGGGTGACGGCAACTGCTTCTTTTTTACAGCGATCTAAAGCCGCTTTGACCAATCCCGCGAAAAGGGGGTGGGGACGGTTGGGGCGCGACTTGAATTCGGGGTGGAATTGAGTGGCAATGAAATAGGGGTGATCACTGACCTCGACGATTTCCACCAACCGGTAATCGGGAGAAACCCCGCTGAAGACCATTCCGCGCTGAGATAAAGTCTCACGATATTCGTTATTGACTTCATAACGATGGCGATGGCGTTCATCGATCACCGAATCGCCATAAAGACGATGGGCTAAAGTCTTACTGGTTATGCGGCAAGGGTAGGCGCCAAGGCGCATCGTTCCGCCTTTGTCTGAAATATCTATTTGATCGGGCAGCAAGTGAATGACAGGGTAAGGGGTATTAGGATCAACTTCTTCCGTATGAGCGCCTTCTAGCCCACAAACGTTACGGGCATACTCGATAACCGCCATCTGCAAGCCAAAACAAAGTCCCAAGAATGGAAGTTTTGTTTCGCGGGCGTATTGGATGGCTCGAATCTTACCTTCAACTCCGCGCGCGCCAAATCCGGGAGCCACAACTAGCGCATCCGCACCATTAAGAAGTGTAGCAGGCTCATTTTCTTCAATCTCATCGGATTCAATCCAACGAATATTAACATGAGCATTCGATGCAATTCCGCCATGCTTAAGAGCTTCGGCGATGCTGATGTAGGCGTCGCCGTTATCCGTATACTTTCCAACGATGGCAATCGTGACCTCATTCTGAGGATGCTTAATGGTGTCGACCAATTTGCGCCATTCGGATAAGTCATGCTTAGGAGCGCCTAAACTTAATCGCTCGCAGACTAAATCGCCCAAACCGGCGTCCTCGAACAACACTGGCACTTCGTAAATGGTCTCGCAATCAAGCGACTCGATAACGGCTGCGCGGTCTACGTCGGTGAAAAGCGAGATTTTATCTTTAACATCGTCCCCAAGAGGAATTTTAGTTCGGCATATCAACACATCGGGACGGATGCCAATTTCGCGAAGGTTAATAACACTGTGCTGGGTGGGCTTGGTTTTGACTTCATTCCATGGGCCAACCGAGGGGATGAGGGTGACGTGAATATACATCACGTTGTCGCTTCCCACATCCTTTTTAAACTGGCGAATGGCTTCTAAGAACGGTAAGCCTTCGATGTCGCCGACGGTTCCGCCGATTTCCGCCATCACCACATCCGCATTCGATTCACGCCCAACTCGGACGATGCGCTCTTTGATTTCATTGGTGATGTGGGGAATCACCTGGACCGTTGCGCCCAGATACTCACCGCGGCGCTCTTTTTCGATCACAGATTTATAAATTGCGCCAGTAGTGACGTTTGAGTGGCGGGTGCAGAAGACATCAACAAATCGTTCGTAATGCCCGAGGTCGAGATCGGTTTCGGCTCCATCTTCCGTAACGAACACTTCACCGTGTTGGTACGGATTCATGGTTCCGGCATCTACGTTAATATAGGGGTCAATTTTTACGGGAGCAATTTTAAAGCCCCGGTTCCGGAGCAGTCTACCAATACTTGCGGCTGCAATTCCTTTTCCAATTGAACTTACAACACCGCCCGTAACAAAAATATATTTGGTCAATGTGAGGACACCTCCGGGTTTATAAGTATACCCCGTCCCGCCCTTTCATACCACCAGACGATTCATGATTTGAAAGATTTTTAGGACAAATATAACCCCGGAGATGTTCAGCAAATAGAGTCCGTATGCTAGGTACTACTCGGCTTTAACACTCTGGCAGCATCCTTTTGAGGAAGTGGTGCCAAAGCGCTCTAATAATGATTTCATGGGACAGGCATTGGTGAATCCTGATTGGAATAGGTTTAACCCTACGAAAGCCGTGAACGCGAGCCACCATGGGTTGACCCAATGGCCCAATGCTACGCTCGTCAATACAAATGTTCCCGCTATAAGTCGAAGCCATCGTTCAGTAGTCATTTCTATCTCCTATTGTTATAATTATTTGCTAATGATATTTCTAGATTACTTTACGTAGTAAGGGGTACTTTTTGTCCCTTTCGCATCATGTAGTACAAGACTGGAACAGCCAGTCGTGAGAGAAGGGTTGAGGCGACTTCACCGGCCATTAGTGAGATCGCCAGACCTTGAAAGATCGGGTCGAAGAGGATTACAAATGAGCCAACAAAAACGGCTGCGGCCGTTAAGAGCATTGGGCGGAAACGGGTTGCGCCCGCGTCAATCACAGCTTGATCGAGCGGCATGCCCTGTTTCAATCGCAGTTCGATGAAATCCACCAGGATAATCGAGTTGCGCACGATAATACCTGCACCTGCGATGAATCCAATCATTGAGGTCGCGGTAAAGAAAGCTCCCATTAGCGCATGAGCAGGCAGGATGCCGACAAGTGTCAGCGGAATGGGCGCCATGATAACGAGAGGGGTCTTGTAGTCTTGGAACCACGCCACCACTAATATGTATATAAGAATCAGCACTGCCGCAAATGCGATGCCTAGGTCGCGGAAGACCTCATAACTGATAAACCACTCGCCGTCCCATTTCACCTGCAATTTATCAGTGGTGAAAGGCACGTGGGTGGTGAGGGTTTCAAGCTTATAGCCTTCTGGCAGCTTCACTTTGCCAACCGCGCGGTTCATTTGAAGAATCGCATAAACCGGACTTTCCTGGCGCCCCGTGACATCTCCGGTGATATACACAACCGGCAGTAGGTTCTTATGATAAATTGCTTTATCGGTGGCGACAGGAATGGTTTTTACAAGCTCACTGACAGGAATCAAATGACCATCACGCGCCGCCACTCGAAGCTCGCCAAGACGGTCGAGACCGCTTCTCTCAGCACGAGGGAGGCGAACAGTAATCGGCACGTCTTCACTTGATAATGGGTCATGGGCAAGACCTACTTGTGAACCTGAAAGAGCCGTTTGCAGCGTTCGGTTCAGAGTCTCCGTATCCACTCCTGAGGAAGCTGCCTTTTCTTTATCTACAACAAACTGATAGGTCGTCTGGTCATCGTCCATATACCAATCAACATCGGTAACGCCATTAGTGGTTTGGAAGATTTCTTTCACTTGCCTTGCCACTTCTGTGCGTCGGGTTTCGGAAGGGCCGTAGATTTCGGCAACCAGTGTTTGAAGGACAGGAGGTCCAGGGGGAACCTCGGCGATTTTTACGCGTATTCCCCACTGCTTGGAAATCTGTTCAATCTCAGGGCGGATGCGCTTGGCGATATCGTGACTCTGCGACTTTCGCTCGCCTTTGCCAACCAAGTTGACTTGAATATCAGCCTGATAAGGTTGACTGCGGGTGAAGTAGTGTCTGACAAGACCATTGAAGTTATAGGGACTGGCGGAACCGACGTACATTTGATAGTTTTCGACTTCAGGGATTGTGGCAATATAGCTGCCAAGCGCTTGAGTAGCAGCGGCAGTTTGTTCGAGTGTTGTCCCGTTGGGCATATCGACGATAATTTGGAACTCATTCTTATTGTCAAACGGCAGCATCTTCACCGTCACCAGTTTAAACCCAACCAATGACATAGCCGCCAGCAGCAATAACACCACACCGCCAAGAAATCCCCGCCTCGCCATCGGTTGATGAAGCAACGGGGTCATGATCTTGCGATAAAGGCGTGTTGACCACGTGTCAGGGGCAGTTTGAGCGTCGTGAAAACTGCATGCTTCCGCTTGTTCGTTTTTTAATAGGCGAACTGCGGCATAGGGGGTGACCACAAAGGCAATCAGCAGGGAGAAGAGCATCGCCGCTGAAGCTCCGACTGGGATGGGGCGCATATATGGTCCCATTAAGCCCCCCACAAACGCCATCGGAAGGATTGCAGCAATGACGGCGAAAGTGGCGAGAATAGTGGGGTTGCCAACTTCGTCAACCGCTCTGATGGCAGTATCTAACGGAGTTTTGCAATCAGGGTCGGGATTGCGATAATGCCGAACAATGTTTTCGACCACCACAATCGCATCATCTACCAAAATGCCAATCGAAAAGATGAGCGCAAAAAGGGTGATTCTATTGAGCGTATACCCGTAAAGATAGAACACCAGCAATGTCAATGCAAGTGTCACTGGGATGGCGACTAGAACCACCAAAGATTCACGTCTGCCAAGCGCAATGGCGATTAGCAGTGTCACTGATAGTACAGCCAGCATCATATGGAAGAGCAGTTCACCTGACTTTTCGCTTGCAGTTTCTCCATAGTTTCGTGTGACGGCTATTTCAACGTCGGCGGGGACGAGATTGCCTTTGAGGCTCTCAACCTTTGCTAGAACGGCATGAGCGATATCTATGGCGTTTTTGCCTTGGCGCTTTGCCACTGAAATCGTGACCGCCGGCTCCAGACCAGCTTTTTTGTTGTCAGCCGCTCCGTATCCAAATTGAACGTAGCTTTTGGCCTCCTCAGGGCCATCTCGCACGGTAGCGACATCTGATAATAAGATAGTGCGGCCATTAGCAACACCCACTACGACCTTGGCAACATCATTTGCGGTCTGAAGAAAACCACCCGTCTTGACGGCAATTTGGGTGTTGTTGCTGTCGATTCCGCCCGCCTGCGCCTTTTGGTTGGCAGTATTCAAAGCTTGTGTGATGCTGTCGGGGGATAGGCCAAAGCCGGTTAATCGCCCGCGATTAAGGGTGACCCGAACCTCTCGCCTTTGACCGCCAATAATATGCGTTTCCGAAACATTATCAACTTGCTTAATCGAATCCTCAACCCGCGCTGCCAACTGGCGAAGCTCATAAGCCCCATAATGCGTGCTGTGTAGGGTAAGCGCCAATATGGGCACATCATCAATCGAGCGAGGCTTGATTATCGGCAAAGATGCGCCCGGAGGGATGATGTCATAGTGGGATTGCAACTTTTCACGCAGCCTCACCAGGCTCGCTTCTTGATCTTGGCCGACAAAGAAGCGCACAATCACCATCGATTGACCTGGGCTGGAAGTAGAGTAGACGTATTCGACTCCTGGTATCTCCCAGATGAGCTTTTCCATGGGAGTGGTTACTCGATGTTCGATTTCTTTTGACGATGAACCCGGCATGGCCACAAACACATCCATCATCGGCACAATAATCTGCGGTTCTTCCTCGCGTGGAGTTCGAAGGATGGCGAAAATTCCCAGTGCAAGCGATGCGATTATTATTAACGGTGTAAGTTTCGAATTGACGAAAGCTGATGCCAAACGTCCTGCAAGTCCTATGCGCATCTCGATTACCTCCTATCATCCGTGACAGACGAACCGTCAGTAAGACGCTCGCGGTTGCTAATAACCACTCTTTCTTCTGAGGTCAAACCTGAAAGGATAGGTATAAAACTTCCTGAAGATTCTCCAATAGTCACCAACCGTAATTGCGCCTTACCGGTACTGATAACAAAGATATAATTCAGCCCCTCGCGCTCCCAGACGGCTGTGCTTGGGACTAGAAGACCTGGCTCCTGTCCAATCCTGAAACGCGCTCGGCCAAACATCCCTGCTCGAACTCCTGCTTCGGCGGGAAGATTTATTTTTACGATAAAAGTGTGACTGGTTGAATCGCCTTTGGGTGAAATCTCGGCGACCCTGCCGATAATGTTGCTATTCGGCAAAGCATCTAAGATAACCGATACTCTTTGGCCGAGAACCACTTTGGCTAGTACGCTTTCAGGAACGATTGCCTCTAACCGAAGTACGCCTCCCTGGATTTTGAGCAAGGGAACGCCTGGACTTGCCATCGCGCCCGGATCTGCCATTCGTTGAGCGATAACACCGTCAAATGGAGCAGGAATAACCGCATAGCTTTGAGTTACCGAGGCAAGTTGAAGGTTCGCCCTAGCCTGACCAATCTGAGCTTGTGCTCCGGCTATCTGCTGCTTTCTAACCTTAGTTTGAAGAGCGGCAGCTTTGGCTTCTTTCACTCCCGCTCGTGCGGCAACCGTTTCCGCTCTTGCTTGCCGAACAGCTTCTTGAGCTGATCGAATATCCTCTGCGCGGCTTCCTTCGTTGGTCATGCTTTGCACTTGCAAAGCCGCTTCATATTGGGCTTTTGCAAGTTCATATTGATTTTTTGTATTATCGTATTGCTGCTTAGAGA
>JBAXQP010000162.1 GCA_037131655.1 bacterium
TCGATATCCCAACCCATATAGACTGAAATATTTCCCGCGGAGCCTTCACTGGCTTCGATTTCTGCCAACCTTCGACCTGCTTCGCCCATGAGGGTCATCATTTCAACTAGATCAGGATAAGGGGCTTCAATCGGCATGATCAATATTTCCTTTTTTACTATTGCGCGAGAACACATACCAGAAGAATACAACCCAAAAGGCTATCAGGAGAATGCTTAAGATAAGTGCGCTAGGTTGAGATTCCTTTGGCAAGTTCCAGTAGAAGACAAATAGGTTCGGAGCGAGAAATGCCCAACCGACTGCTGAAGCTTCCTTCAGGCATCTTCCGAATGGAAGTTTAAGCAACGCGCTCTCTAATAACGCCGCCGATAGGATTACTATTCCGAGACTTATACAAATAATGATGATTGCAGAAAGATGGCTGCCTAACCGACTAACCGAAGAAATAGCCGCCCAAGCATTCAGCGCTAGCAACGGGACCATTCCCAGCACAAACTGTACACCGATTAAAATCGTTTCTTTATTTGGCTTAGTCTCTTGCATATTATTTCTTAAAATAGAGGTCGGCCACACGGCCGACCTCTGATTATGTCATTATGATTAGCTTACTTAGCGGACGCCCATGATGATTTCAAGCGTGAGCTGGTCCAGCTTTTCGTACTGAAGGCCGATTTTGCCGAGGGCGACGCGGTCGAAATCGGTCGCTTTGATGGTATCGGCATTAGCTTTGCTGAATTTGCCCATGAGATTGGTCATCTCGGGGTTTTTCGGGTTGGCAGCAGCTATGATGGCTTGGATTTCCTTGTCCTCGTTGAAGCGTTTTACCTTGTCCTTGAGAATAAGGTAAGTGCGCATACAACCGGCAGCGAAGTCCCAAACACCGGCTTCATCTTCAGTTCGATACGCGTGAGCATCGAAGTGGCGAGGTCCAGCATAACCGCTGTCCTCGAGTAGTTTGACCAGATAAAAAGCGCCCTTTACGTCTTCGGAACCGAAGCGAAGGTCCTGGTCATAGCGGCCAAACTTCTGAGCGTTTAGGTCGATATGGAAGAGCTTTCCAGCATCGACAGCTTGCGCGACAGCATGATAGAAGTTGAGGCCTGCCATATTCTCATGGGCGACTTCCGGGTTGACGCCGACCATGCTGGGATCGTCCAAGGTTGAAATCATCGCAAGCATCGCGCCTGTAGTAGGCAGATAAATATCTCCACGAGGCTCGTTGGGTTTAGCTTCGAGAGCAAACTTGAGATTGTAGCCTTGATCCTTGCTGTAACCGCAGAGGAAGTTGAGGCACTCTCGGAAGCGCTTGTTGACATCAACGGCATCCTTGGCGGCATCGCACTCAGAACCTTCGCGGCCGCCCCAGAAAACATAGATCTCAGCGCCGAGGTCGACGCACATGTCCATCGAGTCCATAACTTTCTTTAATGCCCAAGCTCGAACGGTGGGGTTATTGCTGGTGAAAGCGCC
Organism: bacterium; assembly: GCA_037131655.1. Taxonomy (NCBI): domain Bacteria; species bacterium. The sequence goes on from JBAXQP010000162.1 coordinate 1,471, forward strand.
GTCTTTGAAGGATGGGTCGCCAAACAAGTTGGTTGTGCCCATGACGACGCGCATGCCGTTATCGGCTAGCGCCTTTTTGAAGTCTTTAATGATTCCCTCGCGCTCTGCGGGGGTGGCATCGATGGGAACCAGGTCATTGTCATGCAGGTTCACGCCCCAGGCGCCAAGCTTTGCCAGGTTCTCTACACTTTTAATGGGGCTAATGCGGTCTCGTACAGGCTCACCAAAAGGGTCTCGGCCTGCGTTGCCGGTTGTCCAGAGGCCGAATGTGAATTTATCCTTTTGTGTTGGCGTGTAAGCGTCCATGTTGTTTTGCTCCTATTCAAGACTTTTTTGTTAAAGCGATTATTAGAAAGCCACCTCAAAAGGCAACTTCTTAATTCTTAACACCTATTGTACCGCCCAACGAAATCAATGGCAAGCGCGAGCGTGGAGGGTAAATAGGGTAGTGACAAATTAAACTTCCTCATCTCGCCACCACCACCAATGAGAGCGGGGAAAAAAGATCAATTTTTGATCTAGCTCATAATCAACTATTGGTATCAAACTTCGCCACTGGATCAGCTTTTTTTGCAAGATTAGATCTGCCTTTTTTACAAGGCGAACTAGTTTTAGATCAGGGATGAGGTCAGGGTGGAGAAACATTGGTGCGTTGAGGTGTGCCTCAATTCCATCCCGATTATTAAACAAATACCAGTCTTCATCTTGAAGTCCGTCTTCTATCGCGTCGACCCAGGTTGTAGGATAATAGTAAGAAACTAGATCTTCTTTAAGTTCACAGTGGAGCTGTTCTCGCACCCAAACTAAATTATGCTCGGTGCATTCATATACTGATTTCAAAATCCTGTCGAATATCTCCTTCTCATCATTAGATGTACCTCTGAGTTCATCACCCATCGCAACAAGACACTGTGCATTCTGAAGAGATTTAAGGACAACGGTGAGCCAACCTCCCCATCCTGGTCTTTCTTTGTACTCGTCCTTTTGGAGAAGCACGTCAGGAGTGCAGAAGTAGATAAGTCGCTGCTTTATTATTGAAAAAAGGAGATCTAATCTTGACTTGCGCTCATTCTCGAATTCATCCCTGTTTGAAATCATTTCTTTCTCTCAGGTTTCTCTTGGGGGATAACAGTCCTTTCAATCACCGCCCCTGTTTTGGGGTCCAGAATGATTTTGGTGTCGCCCTTTTCCCATGGGTCATAGCCAGTGCAGCAGATGGCTTCAGGGGTTGCTTCGTCGATTTCTAGGTAATCCGTCACCAACTCAGATGCTGACCATACTAAGCCGTTTTTACCATAGGCAACCATAGAATTGAAGTCAGAAAAAAGTAGTAATGGAATTTCAGGAATCAACTTCGAATCAGTAATAGGAGACACCTCATCGACCTCTTTCCACTCGGAAGGGTTATTCACTTCAACAAAGTAACCGTTACCAGCGGATATTACGCAAAGAACACATGTGTTGGGGGTGCTGTACACAGCATCAACACCGAAACTACCACCGATAAAAGTTGTAATCCAAGGTACACCGGCTTCAGGCGTAACTTTGACAACAAGGCCACCCGAACGGAAGCTATTCTCGCCAATATCGAGCTGTGTAATGACGCCGGGGCCGGATGGCAAGTCGGCGCCGACTTCTATTTCATATTCATGCGGCAAGGTCAAATTAATAATCATAGTATATTAAACTTCTGCGCCTAATCGAGTAATCCTGCTTTCTCTTGAACAAATAGTCGTTTTTTGAAGAAGAGCGCCACATTTACCAGCGATATGAGCACGGGCACTTCCACTAACGGGCCGATGACGGCGGCGAAGGCTACGCCTGAATTGATTCCGAAGACTGCTATGGCAACTGCGATGGCTAGCTCGAAGTTGTTGCTGGCGGCGGTGAAGGATAGCGTGGCCGATTTGGGATAATCAGCCCCGACCTTCATGCTCATGTAGAACGAGACGAGGAACATTACCACGAAATAGATGACTAGCGGGATGGCGATGCGAACCACATCCAGAGGAAGCCTCACGATGGTTTGGCCTTTGAGTGAGAACATGACGATAATCGTAAATAGTAGCGCAATCAAAGTCACTGGGGAGATGCGGGGGATAAACTTTTGCTCATACCATTGGCGGCCTTTGGCTCTGAGCATAACCAGACGCGTGAGCATTCCCGCAATAAACGGGATGCCCAGATAGATGAAAACGCTCTGCGCAATCTGCCCGATAGTCACATGGACTGCGCTGCCTTTTAATCCCAAGAGCGGGGGCAATACGGTGATGAATATCCACGCATAGACTGAGAAAAATAGCACCTGAAAGATGGAGTTGAAAGCCACCAATCCCGCCGCATACTCGGTATCGCCGCCCGCAAGTTCGTTCCAAACAATCACCATCGCGATACATCGCGCAAGGCCGATTAAGATTAGTCCCACCATGAACTCTGGATATCCGTGCAGGAATAGAATTGCCAGTAGGAACATAAAAATCGGCCCGATCACCCAGTTTTGAACCAGTGAAAGTGCAAGCACTTTATAGTTGCGGAACACATCCCCCAACTCTTCGTACTTTACCTTCGCCAGGGGTGGATACATCATTAGGATTAGCCCAATGGCGATTGGCAAGTTGGTAGTGCCTTTATTAAGTCCATTCCAGAAAGTAGCTGTGCCAGGAATGAAGTAACCCATGCCAACGCCCAGCGCCATCGCAAGGAATATCCAAAGGGTGAGGTATCGGTCTAAGAACGAAAGCTTTCGAGTGATATTATCCATTATTTACTCAGTTTCGTGGCGCGGATGAAGGCGCTCATTACTCTGCCGTCCAAAGCGGCTTTCTCTTTCTCTGATAAGTTGGCAATACTGCCGCTTTCGCAACAGGAGGAACTAGGGAGGTCGGCAAAGGTGTAGTGACGGGTTGGCTCGATGGAGATGTTAGCAAATCCGGCGGCTTCTAATCGGTGGGCATAATCATCTTTGTCAAGCGCTCCGGCAACACAGCCAACATAGGCCATCATGTCTTTGCGCACAGCTTCAGGCAGTTCGCCGTTCACAACCACATCGGAGACCGCGAATCGCCCACCTGGTTTAAGCACTCTGAATGCTTCTCGCAGTACGGCGTCTTTATCAGCAGAGAGATTAATAACGCAGTTCGAAATCACCACATCCACTTCATCATCGGGCAAGGGAATAGCTTCGATGTGGCCTTTGAGGAATTTCACATTTTCAGCATGCGCTTTAATGCGGTTTTCTTCTGCCAATACGAGCATTTCATCAGTCATATCAAGCCCATAAGCGAACCCATTTGGGCCGACCCTTCGAGCTGACAGAAGGACATCAATTCCTCCTCCTGAGCCTAAATCGAGCACTTTCTCACCAGGTTCCAGCTCGATAAGAGCCGTTGGGTTGCCGCATCCCAGTGAGGCGAGAATGGCTTCCGGCGGGATCGCCGCTGCTTCCTCTTCACTATAGAGGTTGCCAGTGATGGAATCAGCTTCAAGCAGTTTTGATGCGTCATTACGTGCGGCATCACTCACATTGCCGCCAGAGCAGCAAGCCGAGCCTTTGCCCTGAAGCACAATCTTAGCCGCCTCGCCGTATTTTCGGCGCACAGTTTCTCGCACATCGTTCTCTTCTATCATAATATTAATCCTTTCTGAGATAGTTCGCAGCACTTCGAGTCGGTCTCCGGTCCCGCTAGGAATGTCGAAAGTAGGGAAGCAGCTTCAGGATTAGCGCTGCAAATGACGTATTTGCCGCGCTTCTCCATAGTTATGAGACCGGCTAGCCGAAGTTCCTTAAGGTGCGCTGAAATAGTCGAGGTGATTTTCTCAACCCCAGTCACATGGCAGCACACTTCGCCAACAGTCAGTCCATCAACAGTCCGCACATCTCCGCTCCCCTCAACCGCCACCGGTTTACCCAATGCCAGCAGGAACTTAAAGATATGCAACCGGGTAGGATCCCCCAACGCTTTGAAAATCGTCGCCATCTCATTGATGTTAGTGTTCAAGTCAATATCCTTCGTTATTTCGCAGAATAACGAAATAAGTATAGCATTCTTAGTGGGTTATGTCAAGAAAGAACAGGAGATTTTATTAGAGATAGCATACAAACTCGGCCAGTAAACGAGTGTAGGCGATGAGATTAGGCCAAGATCAGTCTTTGGTCTTATGCAGGTTTGTCATGAGCCATTGCCGTGTTTTAGGCGGAGCGACCACAAAATAGGTCTTGCCGCCGCCGTTATTGAAGATTTCCCACAAGTCGATCGGTTCTCCATTCATATACGTCCAGTCGCATCCGGCTTCTTTGGCGATACAAAAAGCGGCTGCAACATCATGAAGGGTTTTGACGTGTCCGACGGTCCCGCACATCGTTCCCCGAGCAACATAGCAGATTTCGGCTGCAATGCTACCCAGGGAGCGAAATACCCCATTCCAAGGTCGGATATTGTAATACTTGCTGGCTCGACTGGTCATGCAGAGGGGGTCTTCGGAATGTGGTTTGTCCACATCGCGGGCATTTATTGGAATTCCGTTGCAGAATGCCCCTTCTCCAACTTTGGCACAATAGAGTTCTTGAACTCGGGGAATATAAATGACGCCTAATACCGGTTGGTTTTGATAAACAAGTCCGACTGAAACGCACCAGAAAGGAGAGTTTAAGACGAAATTGGTGGTGCCGTCGATGGGGTCAACTGCCCAAGTCGGAGCATCAGGGTCGCCGCGCAGACCGTATTCTTCCCCTAAAAAAGTGAACTCAGGATAGCGCTTGCCAAGTTCTTTTTCGAGAAATAACTCCACCTCACGATCAACATTAGTGACATAAGTTTGATCGAGTTTGAACTCGTGGAGGGCATTGAGATGCATTTCGAGCGCAAGATCGCCAGCTTGCCTGGTAACGTCAATTACAAATTGAAGATCAACCTCTA
>JBAXQP010000163.1 GCA_037131655.1 bacterium
TTCGAGAACAACTCAATTCGTTGCTGACGAAAAGCGATAACGCTGCAGGGCGCTTGATAGAAGTGGATGGGCAACCCTTGGAAGAAATGGTCTCAGATGAGCTTATCAAACAGGGCGTCATCGTCACAGATTTAGGCACTGCTATTCGCCGGTACGAATCGCTGATCCGCGATCACTTCGACCGCACGCCTTATGAGATTACAGACCGAAAGTTCACTTCCCTAGCGCAGACTTTTTGGACTGGCGGTAAGTTCATCTATGTGCCGGATAACGTTGAAGTTAAGTTGCCAATCGAGATGCACTCTTCGATTTTAAGCGGCAACGCAGTGTTCCCAAGACTATTAGTTATTGTGGGAAAGAACAGCAAGGTTGCCCTTCTCGATGAGTTTGTTTCACCGGATGCCAAGCATCAATCACTTTCAAGCGCCACCACCGAGATATTTCTCGGAGAGGGCGCGGATGTTCGCTATGTGCTGCTAAACCGATGGGGCGAAAACGTTTATCATTTTCACCATCAGCGTACTGTTTTGGGTAAAGATGCGCACTTAAAGACGCTGACAATCGGCCTGGGCAGTCACTTGACGAAGGCAACCATCGAGGCTTTTCTGAACGCGCAGGGTTCATCGAGCGACATGCTCGGTCTTGTTTTCGGCACCGGCAATCAACATTTCGACCACCATACCGTCCAATTCCACAAAGTCGGGCAGACTTTGAGCGATTTGCTCTTCAAAACCGCCCTCGATGACAAGGCGCACAGTGTCTATAGCGGACTAATTAGAATTGAAAAAGACGCCCAACGCTCAAACGCTTATCAAGCAAACCGAAATCTGCTTCTAAGTAAAGACACACAGGCGGACTCTATTCCAAACCTTGAAATCCACGCAAACGATGTCCGATGTTCCCACGGCGCAACAGTGGCTCCGATTGATCCCGAGTACATCTTCTACCTAATGAGCCGAGGCATCCCGGAAGTCGATGCCAAGCGCTTAGTAGTAGAAGGCTGGTTCGAGCAGGTACTCGACCGCGCTGATATTCCTGCATTACGAGAATTAGTCAGCGAACAGATAGCCGCAAAGATTAGAAAACAGGTGGGTGGGTAATGGCACGGTTTTTAGTTGGAAATGCAAGTAAGGTTGAAGAGGGGAAAGTGATAGTCGTGCGCGCAGGCGACCGACGTCTGGCGTTGAGCATGGTCGAGGGTAAGTATTATGCGATTGATGATGTATGCACCCACGACAGCGGCCCGCTTGGCGAGGGAGTGCTCTGTGACTACTCTGTCGAATGCCCTCGGCACGGCGCGCGCTTTGACATCCGAACCGGCCAAGCCTTATCTCTTCCTGCCACCCAAGGAGTAAGTTCCTATCCAGTCACGATTGATGGGGATGACATCTACGTGGAGTTACCGGATTAAGGAAATATCATGCAAGCAGCTAAGACAGGGAAAATTCATGATGTTGAAGGAATTCGGAAAGACTTTCCGATCCTTTCTCGGCAAGTAAACGGTAAGCCATTGGTTTACCTCGATAATGCCGCTACCTCTCAAAAACCAAGGCAAGTCATTGACGCCCTGGTGCAATACTACGAGACATATAACGCAAATACACGGCGTGGGCTACATACACTGGCTGAGGAAGCCACCAGCGCTTTCGAGTGTGCTCGTGAGAAGGTTGCTAAATTCATCGGCGCGCCGGATCCCTCGTGCATCATATTCACTCGGAACACGACCGAATCCATCAATATAATCGCATATTCATGGGGTCAATCGCACATCTCGCAGGGTGATGTGATTTTGCTTTCCCAACTCGAACACCATGCCAACCTCGTACCGTGGCAAAGATTAGCAAAGCAAACTGGGGCTGAGCTAAGATGGATCAAGCTGACCAGTGACGGCATGCTCGATATGCAGAGTTTGAAAGACGGGCTAGCTGCCGGCAGGGTAAAACTTGTCGCCATCTCTCATGCCTCGAATGTCCTCGGAACCATTATCCCCGTCACCGAAGTCGCGAAATTGGCGCACGAGCATGGCGCTCTTATAGCTATCGACGGAGCGCAGTCTGCTCCGCACTTTCCGGTGAACGTGACCGAGATTGACGCCGATTTCTACTCCATCTCAGCCCATAAAATGTTAGGGCCGACTGGAGTAGGTGCGCTTTATGGGAAGCTTGAGCTTCTCGATAGCATGGAGCCATTCTTAACCGGCGGTTCGATGATAGGGAAAGTGACTTTTGAATCTTCGACATGGGCAGAAACTCCTGCCAAATTCGAAGCCGGCACGCCCAGTATCGCCGATGCGATTGCTTGGGGAGCAGCGATTGATTATCTAAATGAATTAGGCATGGATTGGGTAAACGCTCATGAGCGTGAAATCACCGCCTATGCTCTCGAAAAGCTATCGGCAATAAATGGTGTTCGTCTTTATGGACCGATGAATGCACAGCAACGGGTTGGCGTAATCGCATTTACTATCGATGGCATTCATCCGCATGATATTGCACAGATTTTGGATGAAGATGGGGTTGCCGTTCGCGCAGGGCATCACTGCTGTGCGCCGTTAATGTCCATACTTGGTGTAAGCGCAACGGCAAGAGCTAGTTTTTATATTTACAACCGGCTCGATGAGGTCGATACTCTCGTCGAGGCAATCCGGAGAGCAAAGAAGGTATTCAGAATTGAACATTAATGATGAACTATATAGAGAAGTCATTCTCGACCATGCCCAAAGTCCCCGACATCGCGGGCTAATTGCGAATGCCGACCTCGTAGTGGAAGGTGTGAACCCTTTATGCGGCGATGAGCTTAAGCTTTCAATTAGGCGCGAGGATGGACGATTAATTGAAATTGGCATTCAAGGCGGGGGGTGTTCAATCAGCCTAGCTTCAGCCTCCATGCTCGCCGAAGCGGTTGAAGGCAAAACAGTCGAAGAGATTGATGCAATAATCGAGCGTGTAAAAGCTATGCTCACAGGAAAAGAACACGAGCCTATGGATGAGGATGAAGATTTGGCCGCCTTAGAGGGGATACGAAAGTACCCTGTCCGCGTCAAATGCGCCATGCTCGCATGGACAACTCTACAAGAAGCATTAAAGCAAAGTAAGGAGGGGCAATAATGGATTGGGGACCCGATGATGTCAAAACAAGACTAGAAGAAGTATTCGACCCAGAACTCGATATCAATATCGTCGATTTAGGTTTGGTTTGCGACGTTGAAGTCACACCCGATAAAGAAGTCATCCTAACCATGACTCTTACCTCGCCCGCCTGCCCTTTGGCGCCTCAAATTGAAAAGGACATCAACCAAGTCCTCTCCGAGATGCCCGATATCAAAAACGTCCAAATCAACTGGGTCTTCGACCCACCCTGGGACCCTTATGTAAACCCCACGGAAGACGGCCGCTTAGAACTTGGTATTTGGTAGAAAGTTAGTTGCTAGAGCTTTCTCTTTCTCTAAAATATCCGTCTAACCCTGAGTAGGCCTCTGGGCCATATCGAAGGGCGGATATGGTAAGAGTAAGGTTTTGGAGGAGGTTGCCATGAGCACAATCATCTCTCGCAGTGACACAGTGAGCAACGATCCAAATTCTGTCTGACTTCATCTTCGCAATTCGCCCCTGCAAATTACTTACTACCCTGCCTTAAACATGATAAAATCATTTCGGGATTATCAAAGCGGGCGGCTTGGATTTCGGCAACGGTTAGGCCGGCGCCGATAGCTACATTTTGGAGAAAGGCCTCAGTATGAAGATCGCTCGGGGAGTGGGTGTCGCTGTCGATCACCAGCTTTGCTCCGGTTTCTCTTGCTATTCTGGCAACGTGACCGTTGGTCAAGCTATGTCCTCGCCTTGAGGTGATCTCAAGATAGACATTATTTTCGAGAGCGAGTCTCGCCTCAGCTTCGGTGATTAAGCCAGGATGGGCAAGGATATCAACGAAGGGGCATTCAACGACTGCTCGGTTGATTCCGGGTTCGACCGGTTCGACGATCGTTTCGCCATGCACGACTACTATCTCAGCGCCGACCTTTTTAGCCATTTCAGCGACACGGCCGACCGCACTGGCGGGAACATAAGTCAACTCGACTCCCACTAATGCCGTGAAACCCCATTCGCTTTCAATGAATGCTCTATCCCTGCGAATCATATCAATCAGCGACTCGATATTCGCAGGACTGGCATGGTCGGTGAAAGCCATCGCCTTATAACCGTTCACCATCGCTCGTCTTGCGAGTTCAACAGGGGAAAGCTCTCCGTCGCTAAAAAAGGTGTGCATATGAAAATCGTATATCAATTTTTTCTCCTATCTATCAGCCGATAATTGTCATAACCAACTCAAGTATACCGTCCTGTGGCAAAGTGGGAGACTATGTTAATTACGCATTTTAGCGTGACTTGATCACGAGTTCATCAATTCTCCTTTAAAATGTTGCAGGAACAACCGAAGGTTTGGTACAATTGGAAAACCTTTGTGGAGAGTTACCCAAGTGGTTGAAGGGGCTGGTTTGCTAAACCGGTAGGGGTCGTAAGGCCCGCCAGGGTTCGAATCCCTGACTCTCCGCACTCCTGATATTACTTCTAATCAGGGAATCATTCTCTTTCTCCTCTGTAAATAACTGTATTGCAGCTCGACCGGCGACTAAAGTCGCGGCTGTTAATGGCTAAGTCCGCCTACGCGGTCTCTTTCTCTTAAGATTGCTACGGGTACGAGCCATCCCTTATGCCTCTACCCTCCCCCTGGTACTTCACATGAGCTAAAGGTGAAAGAATAGAGGGCGAAACTGTCGGAGGGGGACGAGAGATGTAAATCGTGATCCCCATATTTGTTGTTTATTACTAGGTTATACATGCGTGGAGCAGTAACTTGAATATAGCTTCTTCCCTGCTCGTCATACAACACGTCCTCACCCTTATCTTCCTTACCAATCGGCTTGCCGTCTTGCGTTAGGTAAACGCGGAAAGTTGCACCCTTCTCAGACTTGATCACCGCATTTACCTCTTTAGCGCGATACTTTAGGGCGATATAATCTTCCGGTTCAACAGTTTGACGAGAGTGGAGGATATTTTCTGAGCGAGCAAAATATTGACCGCTAGCATAAAGAACTCCTTCACGATGATTTCCAGAATCAACATAATTCGCTGACTGATCAGCCTTCAATCCGCCCGAATTACCCAACTCTCCCCGCGAATAGCCTGCATAGATTTCATGAGTAGTCGGATAACAGACCGCGCCAGGCTTATCCGATCCTCGTACTGTTCCCATCAATGGCGGAGCAACAAAATGAGGATTAGCCTTCTTAAGGAGCTGCTGAATACGCGCCTCAGTATCCCCATAATTGCCCTCACCGAAATGTTCGTAAACAATCAGTCCATCCTTGTCAATCAGATACTTGGCCGGCCAATAATGGTTAGCATAGGCATCCCAATTTTTATAGAGACTATCCACCAGCACGGGATACGCGACGCCTAAGTGCTTTACTGCCTCCAATACATTCGCCCTGTTTTTCGCGAATTCGAACTCAGGTGTATGAACGCCAATAATCACTAAGCCATCCTTTGCATACCGTTTGTGCCACTCATTTACATAAGGCAGCGTTCGGATGCAATTAACGCACGTATAATCCCAAAAATCCACCAAGACCACCTTGCCGCGTAAGTTTTTAATGTTCAGCGGGGGGCTGTTTATCCAATCCGCTTCGCCACCAATCAACTCAGGCGCATGGGTACTTGCTCTAAACATTCCTTTACCTCCCTCGGGGGTTATTTTAATTCCCATCAACAAAGCAATAAAAAGAAAGAGGACTACCACTACTATAAAAACTTTCATAATTACTCCTTTAATTAATATACGTTTTTAGCTATGCTATAAATCCCTATCGGCATAACTTAATAGTTGCTTCAAGAACGGGCAATAAGGTACATACAAGTTGGTAATGGGTAAGAAAAAGGTGGATTTGCTATGACAATTGATGAACAAATTGAATTTCTTCGACGAGCAACGACCGAAATCATTTCGGTAGAAGATCTAAAGAAGAAAATGATTAAGTCGGAAAAGACCGGTAAGCCGTTGCGAGTAAAGCTTGGGGTCGACCCGACAGCCTCTTCAGTTACACTTGGGTGGGCGGTTGTTCTGAGGAAACTGCGCGACTTCCAAACCCTTGGGCATGACGCGGTTTTGATTATCGGCGACTTCACAGCCACCATCGGCGACCCATCGGGCAAATCCAAAACCCGCAAGCAGCTTTCCCGCGAAGAGGTTGACGTCTTCTTCCGTGATCTTGAACCGCAGTTCTACAAGATTTTAATTCGTGAGAAAACCCATATCTATCACAACAGTGACTGGCTTGCGCCGATGCAGTTCGCCGATGTCATCCAACTTTGCTCAAAAACC
>JBAXQP010000164.1 GCA_037131655.1 bacterium
TGCCCGCCATGTCCATACAACCGTAAGGACTCGCGCCCGACGCATAGCTCCCGACCGGCGCCGTCTGATCGCCTGGATATTGGCTGTCAACTTTGTTGTTGCATTTCTGCGCATCCCAACTATCACCCCAAGGGTACACATTCGGATGGCTAGTCACGGGGTTCCAACGCGCCGCTTTCTCCCACTGCGCTTCGGTTGGCAGGTTACCACCCGCCCACTTGCAGAAAGCTTCCGCCTCGTAATAGCTTACGCCAACCACCGGATGACTATCAGTTTGTGTGAACGTAGTGCTCCCCCAAGTCTGTGAAGCCGCCCACAACTCCGGTTCGGTGCGGCTGTTGGACACCTTCCAACTCCAGCCTGCAGTAGACCAATATGCCGAGTTCGTGTAGCCGCCCGCCTTCATGAACTGACGATACTCCCCGCGTGTCACCTCATACTTACCGATCCAATAGCCAGAAAGGGTCACCCAGTGCTGGGGTAACTCGTCGGACTTGCGATAGTCCGCGTCTTTCCCCACCTTGGAGTTCCCCATCAGGAACTTGCCCGCAGGGATGTAGATCATCTTGCCTTTATATTTAAAGTTCTTGGGTAGAGGCGGAACCTTAGGTTTAGCAGCCAAAGCGCCGCTATAAGCCGCTATCATACACAGAAGGATTGCTAAGCCCAATAAACGTGTTCTCATAACACTCTCCTTGTCATCAATCATAGATAACCCACGTACTGTATTGTAACGTAAGAACACCGGCGTGTCAAGTAAACAAGGGGTTGCCGCTATGTTCATGGTATGACAAAGCTAATCACGGAGGCCCTTCGATATGTCCCTGAAGCCTACTCTCCGTCGGCGATGAGAGGTTCATCCGCTAAGGTGTCTAGGTCGGGTTGTTGAGCGGTTGGGTCGAGATGGGTTATGTTTATGGTGTTTTTGGCGTTAGTGCAGAGGGCTTTTTTGATTTCAGATTCTAGATGTTCAGAGGCGGCAGCGCGGTTTTTAAGACGGAATTCTTTTGTGCGGCCGTTTTGGCGGACGTTGATGATGACTTGATAGTCGCCAGGATTGCCGGCGAGAGCTTCGCGGACTTCGGATAGTTGAGCGCGGGTTGCGCGTTCAACTTGAATACAAATTAAGCCGGCGTTGTCATCTTCTATTTCATCCTCATTTATCTCTAAAATCTCGATGGTCTCGGCGCGAATTTCTGCCTCTCGGACGCTGTCATCGGATGGGTTATTGTTATCGCGAAAAGTCACTCGGCCTTTCACTAAAACAATCAAGTCTTTTTTAACAGCATTCGTGCAGGCAGCCAACACTCTTGGAAAAACAGTGACGGAGATGGCGCCGGACATGTCTTCCAGCGTCATAATCGCCATCTTTTCGTTCGACTTTTTGGTCATCAGCGTGCGCAAAGAAGTGATGATGCCGCCGATAGTGACTTGCTCGTTGTCTTTGTATTCGGAAAGTATCCCGATGCTAGCGGTAGCCCGACGCCTTATTTGGTGGTCAATCGAGCGTAAGGGGTGATCGGACACATAAATTCCGAGCACTTCCTTTTCCATCGCCAACCGTTCGGTGCGTGACAGTTCTTTAGCTTCGGGCAATGGAGGATAGTGCTTTACCAAACTTCCGGTCTCGTCTCCTCCGCCAAACAGTGATTCCTGTCCGGTAGCTTTATCTCGGGCAACTCGATCAGCATATGCTATGGCTGCCTCAACTCCTAATAATAATTGATTTCGATTTGGATGCAGCGTATCAAACGCGCCTGCTTTGACCAAGCATTCAATAGTTGACTTGCCTAATGAGCCGTTCTCTCTGGTGCGCTCGCATAAGTCGAAAATGGACGTAAACGGTCCGTTTTCAGCTCGCGACTTGAGCATCCCTTCAACGGCAGATTCGCCAATCCCTTTAAGTGCGCAAAGACCAAATCGCACCTTGCCTTTTTCGAAGGTGAAATCAATTCCGCTTTGATTGATATCAGGAGGCAATACAGCAATGCCCAGTCTCCGGCACTCTTCGATGCTTTTGGTGACTTTGTCTTCCTTATCCCGATAAACAGCCAGAAGCGCGGCCATATATTCAGCGGGATAATTGGCCTTCAAATAGGCGGTCTGATAGGCGACAGTGCCGTAGCAGGTAGCGTGCGCTTTATTGAATGCGTAGCCGGTGAAAGGCTCGATGAGGTCGCAAATCTTGATGGCAATCTTCTCGTCTACTCCATTTTTAACCGCGCCATCAATCAATTGGGCGCGCATTTTCTCCATAACCTCTGGAATCTTCTTACCCATCGCCTTTCGAAGAATATCCGCTTGACCAAGTGAAAGTCCTGAGATTGACTGAACGATTCGAAGAACTTGGTCTTGGTAGACGATGACGCCGTAGGTTTCCTTGAGGATAGGTTCGAGTTTAGGGTGGAGATATTGGATAGTCTTCGGCTTAAATTTTCCTTTGATGTAATTGGGAATTTCAGCTAACGGGCCTGGGCGATAGAGCGCGACCATGGCGGAGAGTTCTTGAATACTTTGAGGCTTTAGCTCCATCAAATAGCGCCGCATCCCCGATCCTTCGAGTTGGAACACACCGACCACATCGCCTTTACTGAGCATGGCGTAGGTCTTTTTGTCGTCCTTTGGAATGTGCAGCACATCGATCACAATATTATGCGATTGCTTGATGTTATTGACTGCTTTTGCCAAAACAGAAAGGTTCGATAGCCCCAAAAAGTCCATCTTGAGGAGGCCGATCTTTTCGAGGGCGTTCATATGATACTGGGTTACGACCTCACCGTTAGAGCCGCGCGACAGGGGCACGTGATCAACTAACGGGTCATTCGAAATCACCACTCCTGCCGCATGGATGCTCATATTGCGGGGATTGCCTTCAATCGAACGCGCGGTGTCGATGAGATGCTGGATTTCTTGAGATGAGTTATAAACAGCTGCAAACTCAGGGGCAGTTTCGAGGGCTTTATCGATTGTCATGCCGAGAGGTAGAGCAGGGATGGCTTTTGCCGCTCGGTCAACATCGGCTAAAGGCAGCGCCAAAGCTCGACCCGCATCGCGAATCGCCGCGCGGGCAGCCATGGTGCCGAAGGTTATTATTTGTGAGACATGATCTTGGCCGTATTTATCAGTAACGTACTTGATAACCTCTTCCCTGCGGTCATCTTCAAAGTCCATGTCAATATCAGGCATGGCGATACGCTCAGGGTTCAGAAAGCGCTCGAAGGTTAGCCCATGCTCAAGTGGGTCGATGTCGGTGATGCCGAGGCAGTAAGACACTAGTGAACCTGCTGCCGAACCGCGGACGCCGAAGAAGATGCCCTGCTTGCGCGCAAATTGCGCAAAGTCACGCACGATCAGGAAATAGCTTGAAAACTTGGTTTGGTCAATAACGCTTAGCTCATATTCCAAGCGCGTTTGGACTTCTGGGGTGGCATTCGGATAGAGCCGAGGGACATTTTCCTCGCAAAGTTTGGTGACATATTCGTGAGGGTTCATGTCTTCGGGAAGTTCCGGGGCGGGAAGGTTTAATCGGCCAAATTCAATCTTGACATCGCACCGGTCGGCGATTTCGCGGGTGGCAGCAATGGCTTCCGGCACATCTCCGAAAAGCTGCCTCATCTCTTCTGGCGATTTAAAGTAGAACTCTTTAGAACCATAACGCAACCGGTTGGGATCATCGACGGTCGAGCCGGTTTGAATACAAAGCAAAACGTCATGCGGATCAGCATGTTCGGCGGTTAGATAATGGACATCATTGCTACATACCAACGGCAGCTTCAGCTCTTTCGCCAGTTTTATAAGAGGTTCGCGGATTTTTTTCTGTTCATCAAGCCCATGATCTTGTAGCTCGATATAGAAATTGTCTGGTCCAAAGATTGAGCGATATTGATCGGCAGCTTCGAGGGCCTTTTTATAGTCGTCATTGATCAAAGCGTTATTGATTTCGCTTCCAAGACAAGCGGAGGTACCGATCAGGCCTTCCGAATGAGCGGCCAACAATTCTTTGTCAATCCGAGGTTTATAGTAGAAGCCATCGAGGGAGGCAACTGTGGAGAGCTTCATTAAGTTCTTATATCCGGCAAGGTTTTTGGCCAGAAGGATGAGATGGTAGGATTGTTTTCCTGAACGGGGTGTTTTTTCAGTGTGCTTGCCGGGAGCAACGTAGGCTTCTAAGCCGATGATAGGCTTAACACCAACATTCGTGCAGGCATTATAAAAGTCGATGACACCGAACATTACCCCGTGATCGGTAAGCGCCACGGCGGGCATATCCATCGCAGCAGCCTGTTTGGCCATTTCCGAGATACGTTGAGCGCCATCTAACAGGCTATATTCGCTATGTACATGCAGGTGGACAAAGGGCGCGTCCATGTCATCTCCTTGTCAAATAAGTGCATCGAATCATGCGTTTGAGAAAGCATTGTTGAGTTTGATAACGGAAATCGAAGTTATTACTGCATATAGAGATTTATTGCTTACTCGCCTCCATATTTAGTAACTCTCTCCCCTTTATTCTAGCAGGTACTCAAGCGGTTGTAAAGGGGAATCTTAGAGCGTCGCGGAGTTAGGTTGTAGTCAGGTGTAAGAAGTCAGATAAATTTATTTTGTTATTCGGACTTTAGAATACAGGTAAGTTTGGCAGGTAAAATAACGGATATAAGGAAGGTAATAACGATGGTCAAACATATAGTGCTCTTCAAATGGAACGAAAACGCGACGGCTCAGGCATTAACTAAAATCGATGCTGAGATATGCGCAATGAAGGGGAAAATCCCTGGGATTATCGATCTATCGTATGGTGAAAATTTTCTCGACACTCCCGATAAATTCACTCATGCGCTTGTGGTGGACTTTACGGACAAAGCAGCATTAGAAGCCTATGCCCCACACCCCATTCATAAAGCGATTGTCGATAACCTCATTAATCCCATAAAAAAAGAAGTTTTGCGGATCGATTACGAGTTTTAATAAGAGGTAGTCATGCTTACTGAAGGTCAAAAGGCACCCGATTTTACTTTGTCTGATCAGGATGGGAATGCAGTCACTTTGTCTTCATATAAAGGGACACCCGTAGTGCTCTATTTCTATCCGAAGGATGACACACCGGGTTGTACGGCTGAAGCTTGTGCATTTCGGGATGCCAGACAGGAATATGAGCAAGCCGGGGCGAAAGTGCTTGGGGTTAGTCCTGATAGTGTGGCATCTCACGTCAAGTTTGCCCGCAAGCATGACCTGTCTTTTACGCTGCTTGCCGATGTGGATAAGCATGTTTGCGAAACGTTTTGCGTATGGAAAGAAAAGAGTATGTACGGCAAGAAGTACATGGGTGTGGAGAGAACGACTTTTCTCATAGACAGGGAAGGACAAATTCGCAAGATATTCCCAAAAGTCTCCGTTACCGGTCACGCAAAGGAAGTCTTGGAAGCATTGAAGGTTATTTAAACGAATGAGTGAAACTAACGCTGAAGCTAAAGATTGGCTCGATCGCGCAATTGAACATGAGACGCGCAAGGAGTTGGGTAAAGCGGTAGCTTGTTATCGGCGTGCTGTCGTTGCAGCGCCGAAGGAAGTTGTTGCGCGCTTTAGACTTGCCAATCTCTTTTGGCTAATGGAAAAGCTCGAAGAATCTCGCAAGGAGTTCGAAGACCTTCTTGCAATTGCCCCCGATCCTGTTTCCGAAGCGGAACTTTGCGTTGTCAAAGGCCGATTAATCGCTCAGCAAGGTGAGTGGCAGGAGGCTTACAGACTATTTGACCAAGCCGTTGGCTTATTTCAGAGCTATCGCTGCCCTGCTGAATATATTGATGTGCTGGCAAAGGCCTATGAAGGAATGGGCAATATGAAATATCGCGAAGGCCAGCAGTTCACCGCGCTGGCGCTCTATCGTAAAGCTCTAGAATTAACGGAAGGCAACCGTCAAATCCAGCTTCACAACCTTGCTCTCTGCCTTGCGAATGTTGGCCGTAAGAACGAGGCGATGAAAGTTTTCCGCCAGGCCCTTAAGTATGGCAATGACCCTGACTGTTGGCAGGCTATAGGTGATTTGTATATGCAACAGGAGAAATTCAAACCTTCTATCGATTGCTACCGCCGCGCCTTAGCTGTTGACCCCGATCACTTCGACTCTCATTATGGCCTTGGCTACTGCCTTTATTTATCAGGTGATTTTGATCAAGCCCGTCTCCACATAGAACGCGCCCGCGCCCTAGGAGAACCCAATGCCGATGACATGCTAAGAGACATCGATTTATGTAAGTACATCGGCGAAAGGCTGTAGAGAGAAGGGCATACGAATACCCTTTGCTACGCCACGCATTTGGCAATGACTCTGACCCCCGCCCAACTCTAACTCGCGAGTGGTACATTTTC
>JBAXQP010000165.1 GCA_037131655.1 bacterium
ACCATTAAAAAGAATATCGACTACATTTGCCACATCCATACTGCCGGCGTACCAGGGCGAATGGATATGGATGACACTCAAGAACTGAACTATACCGGCATTATGAATGCGATTGCGGCAACTAACTATTCCGGCTTTGTCGGCCAGGAATATTGCCCCAAGGGAGATGCATTGGAAGCCCTAAAAGTCGCCTACAAACTGTGCGACGTTTAGTTTGCTGAGACATAAAAGCTAATCCCCTCCTAGTCGAGGAGGGGTAGGGGAGGTTCTGGAAGCCATAGGAAATCATTATAAGTCAGCTTTCAGAACCTCTCTGTAGTTCCCCTTAAAAAGGGGGGCAAATAATAGTTTCGATGCTTCGGTAGCAGAGCGAAACGGCGTTGCTGGAGCTGTCCAAATCGGAGACGTGATAAAAAGGCTTTAAGGTGGCATGGTTATGGCGAAAATATTTTACCTGTTCGTCTGCTTGGTAATAATTCTCACTTCGGCTTTGGCACAGCAATCCAAACCTGCAATCAAGCGGCCATGTGAGTACAAGCGATTGGTTCGAATCTATTCGCTTGGAGACAAACCTGCCAAGGGCAATCTATACGATACCAATCGCAAAACGGGTCAACGCCTTTTTCTGAGCACAGAAGCCTCCGGAACAATTGATTTAGAACCTCTAGCTGCGCTTGGAATTACTTTATTTCAAAGCGAAACCGACCCCCTGGGCACTCCCGAGATAGCTGAAGGTAATTGGAATTGGAAACCTTATAACGCTCAGCGCCAACTCGCATTCGGCGTTGGCGCCGATTGGGGTCTATTTCTCCATGCTTCTTTTCCGCCTGAATGGTATTGCAATAAAAATGGCTTTACTCATTTAACTTGCCTGCAGCATGAAAAGACTGTCCAAGCCTTTTCGCCATGGTCAGATGGCTTCGCTAAGTTTATTGATCGAAACTGGGCAGCCGCTCGGATTCGTTATTCGGAAATTCCAGCTATCGTGCTAGGAATTCACGGCGATTATGGGGACGCGGGATTGATGACGGGGCTGCGGATGCTTTCGAGCGATCAAAAAGCCGATTGGGAAAAGCGTTTCGGCGACGATCATAACCATGTTGACTTCTGGTGCGGTGATGAAGCTGCGCGTGAGAGCTTTACTAAGAATATGCTGAGTCTCTACGGCTCGCTTGATGGGATTAACGAAGCTTGGAAAACCAGCTTCAAAACCATTAAAGATCTCGAGTTCCCAACCAATACTAAAATGAGTTATCAGGCGCGTTTGGATTTTGCCAATTGGTACAAAAACGGCGTGACATCTATGGCTGATACCTTCGCGCGCATCGCCCGTCGGTATTATCCGAATTCACTGATGATGATCCCTATCGGCGATACGGATGAGTCGATAAAGCTGGGCTACGATGTTAGCGCGTTAGTCAAGATCGCGACCCGTTATAATGCTGCCATACGATGCACGAACTCCGGGTTCCAGCCCTTAGACATCAACCATTCGGCTTCGCTGTCACATATACGCGCTGCTTGCCGGTTTTATAATGTGCCTCTCTGGATGGCTTCAGCTTCGCCGAGCAACGAAGCCGGCTTTAATCAAAGGCTCTTTGAAGCTCTCAGCACTGGCGCTGTTGGCTATTATGATTGGTCCAAAAACTGGAACGACCATATGAAGTTGGCGGAACGTTTATCAAAGCATCTGAAACGCGCTGAGCCAAAGGTCGATATCGTTTGTCTATTCCCCTCTTCAACTCACGATGTGCGCCCTAATGAGAGCTACCCGCCGATTATGCTTAACGGGATGAGAGAGCTTCGAGATATCACCGACTTCGATGTGGCCGATGAAAGAATGGTCCAGGATGGTGCGCTTGCCGATTATCGTGTCGCAGTGATGTGGGAGGGGACTATTTGGAAGAAGGCGTCACTTGAAAAGATACAGGAATGGGTCAAAAGCGGCGGCATCCTGGTTGCGTATGATTTTGGAAAGCTTCAAACCCCTGATGGCGATGTGTCACTTTTCAACTCGCTATTTGGTTATACAAAGAACCTGCCTGCCTATCGGCCGAGCGCGAATTTCGTGCCCTCGCAAGACTGGGCGCACACTATGGAAAGCGGCTGGACAGTCTATTTCCCTGCTCAAAAGAAAGAGATGGCAAGCTATATTGAGCTGGTGCGAGCCGTCGCATTAGGGAATTATCCTGCGGGCAATAAGAAAGGGAGCATCAGCCAGGCCGATGATGAGAAAGATGGGGTTTATACCACTGTCTGCACCGACCGTGTTCTCTACTTTAACACTACCGATAGCCCGGTTAACCGAACTTTGCAGATAGCAAGCAATCAAGAGGAGAAGAAAATCACCATTGAACCTCACAGCTTTGGGGTGATTTATCTAAACGATGAACCGCAAGAGCTTCTCCTGCAGTGCGAGAAATTTACCGACATGAACCGTCAAAAGACGATTACATCAGCCGTATGCAGCCCCGGTTCCGGCAATACGGCTGTCTCTGTGTCCGCCGGTAAATCCATTTTAACTCGCGTTCCGGTATCAAGTGAGGGAACCTATCGTATATTTGGTCGAGCACTCGTTAAAGATAAACTCACTCGTGTTCAACTAAAAGTAGACGGTACGATCATGACCGGCTCTGCTCACCCCAGCCGCGCAGATGTAATCGATTACGGAACCATAAGCCTCACCAAAGGCGTCCACACCTTCGAATTAACCAATCCCCAATCTTTCCAAGCCGATTTCCTCCTAGCCACCAACGACCCCACCGTATCCGGTTACCGATTTCCTTATTTAGGGAAGTAGGGCTTACTTTTTAATCCGAAATACGCACAACCCAATACGAAATACCAAATTCGGGTATATTGCATGCGGCATGAAAAAGATTGAAGCGATTATTCGTCCTATGCGGCTGGAGGAAGTTAAGGCGGCTCTGCAGGATATTGGGCTTCCTGGACTTACGGTTATTGACGTTCGAGGGTTTGGGCGACAGCAAGGGCGAACAGAGAAATATCGGGGGAGTACTTACACTGTCAACCTTTTGCCTAAGTTAAAGGTTGAGGTCGTTGTGCCGGATGATCGGTTAGAAGAAGCAATGGAAACTTTGGCTGAAGCAGCGCGAACGGGTGAGATAGGGGACGGGAAAATATTTGTCTCCGAAATCGAAGATGTAGTCCGTATTCGCACAGGCGATCGAGGCGAAATCGCGCTTTAACTGAAGTTATTGCTTGCAATTCGGATAGAGTGCCCCAAAATGGTTGACCCATCACGTAATGACAAGGTACTATAGTCGTTCGCGTCAGAAGGAACGAGAAGGTGAAGGATATGTACGCAGTTTTGCGCACAGGCGGGAAACAATATCGAGTAGAAACCAATGATACGCTCGTTATCGAGAAAATCGATGCCGAAGCGGGGACAACCATTGAGCTTAATGAAATCTTAATGGTCCGTGATGAGACCGGTTTAAATATCGGAAGCCCTACGGTTGTAGGCGCTAAAGTTATGGCGACCGTGTTGAGACAGGGCAAAGGCAAGAAAATCATTGGCTTTACGTATAAAGCAAAAAAGAACGAGCGCAGACGCTTCGGTCATCGTCAACCTCATACTTATCTTAAGGTAACGGAAATCGTAAGCGGCACAAGCAAGTAGTGCGTATTCCGTAGTGCGTATTCCGAATTCCGGATACGCAATACGAACTACGTAATAGTTTAGATAGGTGGATTTGAATGGCACATAAAAAAGGTGTTGGCAGTTCGCGAAACGGTCGCGACAGTAAGCCAAAAATGTTGGGTGTTAAAGAATACGGCGGCGAGAAGGTTCTGGCCGGTCACATCCTCGTGCGCCAGCGTGGAACAAAGTTCCATCCGGGCCGAAATGTTGGTATCGGCAGAGACCATACCATCTACGCGAAGATTGACGGCTATGTAAAGTTCGAGGTATCAAAAGCGAAGCCTCGAATCAGTGTTTATCCGGATCCAACAAACGTCATCGTCGAAAAGAAGATTGCTGAGCCGGTAGTCGCTCAAGCCTAGGTCTTTTGAACCGATTAGTCTTATTAAGCCCGTGGTTATATAGCCCACGGGCTTTTTCATTTGTGCATACCTGTTTCCAGTGCGGTAGAATCGCTTAATGAGCGTACAGAGTAAAGTTCAAGAGCGTGGTCGAGGTTTTGTCTTTCGGCGCGTAGCAAAGTGGGCGCTGATTATTTTGTTCATCGCTTATCTAACGGTGGTGGCTGTGTTTTATCGGCTTCAAACTAAAATTATATTTCCGGGTTTATCTACTCAAGGACAAGCTGAGGCAATAGTGAAAGCTCCCGAAGGTTGTGAGCTTGTAACTCTTGCAGCCACGAACGGCAACAAGGTTGCAGGATTATATGGACCGGCTCTTAATCAAGACGGATCGCCAAACCCCGATGCCCATGAGTGTCCGACAATCCTTTACTTCCTTGGCAATGGCACTTGCATCGCTTATACGCTTGGCTTTGAGTTTTCTGAGTTTCGACGGCTTGGAGCGAATATTTTCATCGTGGACTACCTTGGTTACGGAATGTCGTCTGGTGTACCCTCAGAAAAGAACTGTTATGAGACAGCTAATTTCGCGTATCAGTATCTGGTTTCAAGCAAAGGGGTTGATCCCAAAAAGATTGTTGTTTACGGCAGGTCGTTAGGGGCAGCAGTGGCATGTGATTTAGCATCACGGGAGCCATCAGCGGGACTTATCATGATTTCTGCCTTTACTTCGATGACGGAAACCGGAAAACAGCTCTATTCCTACCTGCCTGTCAGATGGTTGCTCAAGCATCATTTCGACACTATCGACAAAATCGGCAAGGTGAATACCCCCATTCTTTTAATTCATGGGAAGAATGATAAACTTGTGCCGTATTGGATGTCTGTGAAATTGAAAGAGGCTGCAATTCATTCATCGAAAGTAACGATTTCCACCCTTGCTACTTCAGGTCATGAGGATGTTTATGTTTCCGGAAGGGAGCAAATTATTGAAGATGTGCGAGAGTTTTTAACGGATTTGAAAGAGAAGCCGGTGAGATGACAAGCTAGCTGTCTTCATTCCCCGTATCCTGGAGGTCCTGTTCGAACAACTCCTCCATCTCGTCACTCATGTCTTCATCCATCGATTTGCCCATTTCGCGTGCCATTTCGCGCATGACTTTCGGGTCGGCGTCTTCACCCAACGCTTCAGCACGGTCGGTCAGGTCATCGATTATATCATCATCTGACCGCAGACGCGCAAAGCGTGAAATCAACTTTTTAGCCGATGTACTGCCGCATTTAGGGCATTTAACGGCTTGACTACTAGCCACCATCCCCACAAGGATAGTAAAGCGGTGTCCGCATTTGTTGCAACGATACTCATACAGAGGCATAACTGATTATATCTACTCCTATCAGATAAGTTTACCCGCGCTTGCACAGCGCATGGCCTAGCGGTTAAAATACCCATGTCTAGAAGGAGAATAGATACCTTGGAGGAGCAAATGGCGAAATTAGCGTGTGATACATATAGCTTGAATGATTTTTTTAACGCAAAGAAACTGACACTGCAGGAAGCGATGGTTGTGATTAAGGACCTCGGAATTAACTATGTAGGTTTAAATGATTTCGTGATCCGTGATTGGGGAAAGCCCCATCTCGACGAAATTAATCAATACGTTAAAGATGTCGGCCTTACAACGGTTGCCGTTATTTCCGGGGGGAACATGGCTTCAGTCGATCCTATCGCTCGTGAGGCGCAGATCGAAGAAAATATCAAACAAATAGAAGCCGCCGCCTATCTAGGGGTATCGGTGATCAGGTTTCTTCTTGGCACGACTGGTGATAAGGAACTTGACGGAACTTCTGGGGTTGTATGGTGCATTGAGGCAATTAATAAGATGCTCCCAACCGCCAAACGCCTTAATATTAAGCTGGGTATCGAGAATCACGGCGATTTAGCGTCCAATGCCGATAGAATTTTAGACATCATCAAAGCCACAGACCCCCAATGGGTCGGCGTGCTGCTCGATTTCGGCAATTGGAAAGCAGATGAGCGCATAGAAAGCTGTCTGAAACTAGCTCCTTATACTATTTATGCACACGCTAAAACCTGGGCATTTAACGGAGACGGCGAAGAAAGCCGCTTGGACTATGCCCAACTGCTCGGCATCCTAAAAGGGGTTGGCTATAACGGCGTAATCTCCATAGAGTTCGAAGGCCACGGAGACGCCGCCCTGGGGGTCAAGAAGTCCGCAGATTTAATTAGAAAGCATTGGCCGGGGATTGAGTGAGAATTGGAAAAAGAACAGGCGGCCTCCCTGAGGCCGCCTGTTTGAGTACCCCGTAGGGGATTCGAACCCCTGATCCCCTGGCTG
>JBAXQP010000166.1 GCA_037131655.1 bacterium
GCATATAAAATCGGAAATTCGATAACCGAACAATTCTGTAGTGATATTGAAGTTTTATCCTGCGCTGAACCGATTTTCGAGACAATTCCCGGCTGGCAAAGCGATACTACCAAAGCACGCAAATGGAATGAACTCCCCACTAATGCAAGAGCCTATCTAGAGTTCATCTCGAATTATGTTGGCGTGCCTGTATCGATCGCTTCCATCGGTCCCGAGCGCACTGAGACCATTATTGCCCGACCAGAATTGCTTTGGGGATAACTTAGAATGTTCACCGGACTAATCGAAGAAGTCGGCAAAGTGTTTCAGATTCGCCAATCTGGCGATGCTGCACGGGTAACTGTCGAATGCCCTTTAATTGCCAAGGGAACTAATATCGGCGACAGCATCGCTATTAACGGCGTTTGCCTTACTGTTGTTTCGCTCGATACTGCTCTTCTCACCTTTGACGCCGTTCCTGAAACAATGCGTCGCACCAATCTTGGCCAGCTCCACACAGGTAGTCCTGTAAATCTCGAAAGAGCTCTCGCTGCCGGTCAACGGATGGGAGGACATTTCGTTCAAGGGCATATTGATGGCGTCGGCACAGTCGCTTCCGTCCGCAGTGAAGATAACGCGCATATATTCTTTATAAAAGCTTCAAAAGAGTTGATGCGATACATTGTTCCCAAAGGTTCGGTTGCAATAGATGGCGTAAGTCTTACAGTAGTCGATGTGGAGCCGAATCAGTTTTCAATGTGGATTATCCCTCATACTTTCGAGAATACCACCTTCAAAATCCGCCAAATCAACGACCTGGTGAACCTAGAAACTGACTTACTTGCAAAGTATGTTGAAAAGATGCTCTTAGGGAGCGATGAAGCAGAGAATGGCCTAAGCATTGAAAAGCTGAGGGACGCGGGGTATATTTAGGCTACAACAGAAATGATAGAGCCTAAAATAGAGAATTCTGACAACAACGGCGAATTTACATTCGCTACCATCAATGAAGCGCTTGAAGAGCTTCGCCAGGGGCGGATGCTTATAGTGACGGATGATCCCGACCGCGAGAATGAAGGCGACTTCATTATGGCCGCTGAAAAGGTCACTCCGGAAGCGATTAACTTCATGGCCATGT
This sequence comes from bacterium, assembly GCA_037131655.1. NCBI lineage: Bacteria > bacterium. The sequence continues at coordinate 1,118 of JBAXQP010000166.1, forward strand.
ACGGCCGTGGTCTTATTTGTCTTCCCGCCACAAAAGAGCGTTTGCAAGAACTTGGCATCCCCCTTATGGTCAAGGAGAATACGGCCAAACTTGGCACCCCCATGACCGAAAGCATTGATGCAATCCACGGCACTTCGACGGGTATCTCGGCTTTTGATCGCGCCCATACTATTAAAGTTTTTGTGGATCCAAGTACCGACCCAGCGGAACTTTCACGCCCCGGCCATATCTTCCCTCTTCAAGCTGTTGACGGCGGAGTATTAAGGCGAGCCGGTCATACAGAAGCATCAGTCGATTTTTCACGGCTAGCCGGACTAAATCCCAGCGGTGTGCTTTGCGAGATTATGAATGAAGACGGCACGATGTCGAGAATGCCTGAACTCATCCAACTCGCTAAAAAATTCAATCTAAAAATCGCAACTATCACCGACCTCATCGAATACAGACGAAGAAACGAACGTCTTGTCCAAAAAGTAACGCCCCCAGTTAAACTGCCAACACGTTATGGTGACTTCTTTATTCACGGGTATGAGTGCTCCGTTGATCCCAATCCATACGTTGCCATTACGATGGGAGATTTGAAAAGCGGTGAGCCAACACTAGTCCGTGTCCATTCGAGTTGCATGACAGGCGATTTGCTTGAAAGCCTTCGCTGTGATTGCGGCGATCAGCTTCATCTCGCATTAGAAAGAATTTCTGAAGAAGGCCGAGGGGTTTTACTCTATATTAACCAGGAAGGCCGCGGAATAGGGATTTTAAATAAGATAAAAGCCTATTCTCTTCAAGATCAAGGTCAGGATACAGTAGAAGCAAATGAAAGCCTTGGTTTCAAAGCCGATCTTCGAGAATACGGCATCGGCGCGCAAATACTGGCTGACCTCGGACTAAAACAGATTCGTCTGATGACAAACAATCCAGCCAAAATCGCAGGGTTGGACGGGTATGGTCTGCATATCGTCGAGCATGTCCCACTAGTATCAAAACCTACCGAACATAATTTACGCTATCTAAACGCTAAACGAGATAAGCTTGGGCATTGGCTGAAATAGATTTTCGAGTTGGGAGAAAAAAATGACTAAAGTATATGAAGGCAAATTGATTGGAACTGGGTTTAAGGTTGGGATCGTAGTGAGCCGTTGGAACTCATTTGTTACCACTAAACTCTTGGAGGGTGCTCTCGATGCGCTTAAACGACATGAAGTCGATTTGAATGATGTCGAAGTCGCATGGGTTCCTGGAACATGGGAAGCTCCGCTTGCTGCTCAGGAATTTTCGCGGTCGAAGCGATTTGATGCAATTGTGTGCCTTGGCGCAATTTTGAAAGGCGATACACCTCACGCAGAATATCTTGCTTCACAAGTTAGCAAAGGACTTGCCCAAATCTCGCTTGAGACGGGAGTGCCGATTGCATGGGGAGTTCTAACTTGCGATACGATCGAACAGGCGGTTGAACGATCTGGCGTTAAAATGGGCAATAAAGGCGCAGAAGCGGCGACGAGCGCAATCGAAACAGTCCATGTCTTGAAGCAAATCCGTGATGGAGGTCGTACTTGAGAAAAGCGGCGCTTTTCACAATATTCTTTATCTTCGCTTTCATCGCATGCCTTCTTATATTAAATGCTGTCAACTTAGTCCCGAACTTTCTTGTCTCTAAAAACAAGAAAGAGGTTTTAGAACGTCTCGATTCCGCTTCTAAACAGTATCCACCTATTCCGGGCAGCGAAATTTTGGCTAAAGCTGCTGCCAAGATATCACCCTCTGTCGTCAATATCGAAATATCAGGACGTACTCAACCGCAAAGAGATTTCTTTGGAAGAGTCTTCCCACCCAATTTCGTCATCGGAAAAGGCTCAGGCGTGATCATTAGTCCCGACGGCTTCCTCGTTACTAATAACCATGTAGTCCAAGGCGCTGATACCATTAAGGTGAAACTTTCTGATGGACGTTCCTTTATTGGTAAAACTGTTGGTAGAGACCCAGATACCGACCTTGCAGTTGTAAAAATCTCTGGTTCAAACCTTCCTGCCGCTGAATTTGGCGACTCCGACACGCTTCAGGTAGCTCAGCAAGTAATTGCAGTGGGTAATCCGCTTGGATTCGAGAACACCGTCACCTCAGGAATCGTCAGCGCTCTTCATCGGAATTTTGAAGTTGCGCAGGAAAACCGATCCAGAAGTACTCGTTATGCCAATGTAATTCAAACCGATGCATCAATTAACCACGGCAATTCAGGTGGCGCTCTTGCGAATATCTACGGGCAACTAATCGGCATCAACGCTGTTATCGCAGGTGGGGGTGAAAATTCAGGCAGCATCGGAATCGGCTTCGCTATTCCAGTCAACACCGTTAAACGCATTACCCGTCAACTTATTCAATCAGGGCGAGTAACACGGCCATGGCTAGGAATTTTATACACTGAAACAGGGACAATTAAAGAACAACACCCTAGTGAGGTAGCTAATTTAGACGGATCTCCCAACGGCCTATTCGTAAGTGACGTTATTAGAAACAGTCCCGCTATGATAGCTGGCATACAGCCCAATGATGTAATTATCAGCTTCAACGATAAACCGGTAACCGATCGATGGGAATTTGCAACCCAACTTGAGAAGCTCGGAGTTGGAAAAACCATCATGCTTAAAATTTGGCGTGATGGAAAAGAAGTTCCAATTCAAATAAAACTAGGCAAACGTCCTGAGCAAATTCCTTCTTAGAACCTACTTCTGCTAATTATTATCTCCGCCAACTTTGCCTATTCCTGCGCTAACTGCTGAAATTAACGCTAAGGCTGTCGCTCGATGAATGTCCTCTTCAACAAACGCAGATCCCACCAGTGATTTTCGCTCTTCCGGCGTCACATAAACTGCCACAACAGTCACTAAAGGACGCTGACCAGCCCCTATCTGTTGGATAACCTGTTCGATAAGAAGCGTATGATCCCTCGGAAGAATCTTGAGCAATGCACTCGCAGTTACCTGGGCAACCAATTCAAGCGCTTGTTCAGGTCTCGGAGGACCACTTAAAGAACTCGCATATGTCTGTGCGCCTGATTTAATTTGAATGCTGGCTGTCGCCGCTATATCCTCGGTGACATAAGTTAAAGCCAGAAGCTCAATAGGACTTGATTGGGATAAGGGTTTAGGAGGCTCAACCTTTGGACGAGAGCGAACAGGTTCTTGCAGAAGGTATTCCTGCTCATTTTCAGCATTGATTTTCATCGACATACATTCTTTGCTTGCCAGGTTGATCAAGTTATCAATAGTTGCCGCATAGTGAACGTGTTCCCGTTCACGTGTTCTCTTACCCCCAAAATAACCGTAGGTCGCCGACACACTGATATCAACGCTGGCAAGATGAATCATGCTGATATCACGCGATATTCGGCTTGCCATTAATGCAGCCTCATCGCTTCGGCGAATAGTCGTAATAGCAAATTCATCTCCACCATACCGACAAACCATATCCTGAGAAGTGTCAGCCGCTTCTTTGATGACCTGTGCAACTTTCTGCAAAACATGGTCGCCCGTTAAGTGACCAAATCTTTTATTAAACATACCAAAACGGTCAAGGTCGAAAAATATAATGGTGATTTCGCGGCCGGATGCCAACGCATCGATAGACCACTCTCGAAGGGTATCTGCCCAGGGCAATTGAGTGAGCGGATCGTATGAACGGCCAAGCTCAAGCAGCAAATCGGAAGCTGAGACAATACCGACAAGACGGTGATTTTCCAATACGGCCAATCGGTGAATATTCGTTTTTGATAGCATTTCCGCGACTTGCTTAAGAGGCATGTCAGGATGGCTCGTCGTCAATTCAGTTAACATGACATCGCCAACCAGCGTTTCTTCAGGCACGCCTAATACCTGCTGATATTCGAGAAAACCAACAAGATCATCCCCCTTCAATACCGGCAACCCGCCGATATCGTGTCCTTTAAAGAGGATGATTGCGGTTTTAATCGTGTGATCAGGATTAACCCAGATAGCCGGATGGCTCATTACGTCGCGAATAGTTTTCATATTGCTTTTAGATGTGCAATTCTAATGCCAATAAGATCAGGCACGCCATCGACTCAACTAATAATACCGTGACTGCGATGTTTAATTTCCTATCCAATAACAGGTTAATTTTACCGGTTATACACCTTTGTGTTAGATACATTATTGGCTGTTTGACACCGTAAAACCTCTATTCCACCCAAAATCTAGTAGGTATGCTAGGAGTTTGGTGGAGTATTAACTCGGTCATATCACTTATTCTTCTTTTAGTAACGATATTGCTGTTCGTCCGGCAACCAATGTCCCGGCTGTATAGCCAAGTCCGACTAAGCAAAATGATCTTCCCCCGAAAAAACGGACACCAGTATACTAGTAGAGGGAAGACTAATGAAGAGATATTCGGAAGAGTTCAAGAAAGAAGCCGTTCGTTTGGCAATTGAGGGCGGGATGAGTCAATCCCGAGTGGCTCGTGATCTGGGGGTGAACATCAACTCGCTCATCAGTTGGATTAGGAAGGCGAAGACCACCCGTGGCGGGGAGGTCAGGGAGACATTCGAGCAGGAGAACCGGCGTTTACGGCGGGAACTGGCAATCGTCACTGAGGAGCGAGACATCATAAAAAAAGCGCTGGGTATCTTCTCGAAGGAACTGCGATGAGATACCAGTTTATGCAAGCGCATGACAAACAGTTCCGAATAGGAACGATGAGCAGGGTTCTGCGGGTGTCCAGGAGTGGGTACTACTGCTGGTGCGATCGTCCTGCAAGCAAAAGGGCGAAGGAGAACGAAAAGCTCCTTCTTAGGATAGAGACTGCCCACAAGGACAGCAAGAAGCGCTACGGCAGTCCGCGTATTCACCAGCAACTCGTCAAGGACGGGGTTGCCTGTAGCCGAGGGCGCGTGGCCAGACTGATGAGAGAGGCGGGAATTCGCGCCAAGCAAAAGCGAAAGTTCGTGCTCACCACTGCCTCAAACCATGATCTTCCGGTGGCGGAGAACCTACTCAATCGGCAATTTGACGTTGCAACGCTCAATACCGTATGGACAGCGGATATTACATATGTGCCGACAGAAGAAGGATGGCTGTATCTGGGTGTGGTGATGGACTTGTGTTCCAAAGGGATCGCCGGATGGTCCATGGATGAGCGGATG
>JBAXQP010000167.1 GCA_037131655.1 bacterium
TCCTACCCCTTGATAAGGCGGACACAAATCTTTACCCATGATGCACCCCCCCCATAGTGTTTCAAAAGAATATTCCAAGCAGATCCTTTGCCGGAGCTTAGAATGACACCCTTCGGGGTAGGAGGTTTCATCCCCTGCCCCCCTTTCTTCGACTTTCCCTGTCGCGTGTATTGACCTTATCTCCCTCAAAGTGTAACCTATACACAAGGTTAGGGCTAGAAGGGGGTAGAGACTTGTTAGATCAATTACAACGCTATAACGTGGTTTGGGATACGCCTAGTCAGGATTGTTATGGATCGATGCCGATTGGGAATGGGGATATTGGACTGAATGTGTGGGTGCAATCGGATGGGGGGCTGCACTTTTACATCGCCAAGACAGATGCGTGGAGCGAGCAAGGGTGTCTGTTGAAGCTTGGGAAGGTGCGGGTAGGCATCACCCCTAACCCCTTTAAACCCGGCATGGCGTTCAAGCAGACGCTTGACGTCAGGAATGCAGAGATATTGGTTGAGGCGGAAGGGGTTCGGGTTCGGGTGTGGGTGGATGCAAACCATCCGGTGATTCACGTGGAAGTGGAAAGCGAAACTGAGGTTGGAGTGAATGTGGACTTCAACATGTGGCGCACCGCACAGCGCGAAATCACCGACCCGCAGGAACAAGGCAGCATCTATTTCGCTTATTCCAAGGACGATCCGCGCCCGATGATTATTGAGCCGGATACCCTGGTCAAAGGGCAGAAGGATCGTATCATCTGGTATCACCGGAACGAGTGGTCGAACTGGCGGGACAACCTTCGCGCACAGAATCAAGAGGAATTAGCCGATCAGCTCAAAGACCCCCTGCTCAACCTCACCTGGGGAGCGGTCATTCAGGGCGAAGGGCTTATCTCAGCAGGAGAAATGGCTCTGCGTTCGGCCAAGCCAGGTAATAAGTTCTCTGTGGATATCACCGCTCTCACCAGCCAGCCGGATACTGCCGAGAAGTGGCTTCAACAACTCGATGAGACCGTCGCGATGGCGTCAAGTTTACCCATGGAACAGCGGTTGAAAGAACACCGGCAATGGTGGGAAGACTACTGGAACCGAAGTTGGATATTCGTCGAAGAGTGCTGGAACCAATTCGAAGTCACCCGCGGCTATATCCTGCAACGCTTTATCAACGCCTGTGGCGGACGTGGGGCACAGCCGATTAAATTCAACGGTTCCCTGTTCACCGTGGATGCCTGGCCAGGACTAGCGCGAGAGGACGGCAGCATTCCCGACGCCGACTATCGACAATGGGGCGGCCCTTATTGGTTCTATAACCAGCGCTGTGTCTATTGGTCGATGCCCTTCAGCGGCGATTACGACCTGATGATGCCCCTGTTTAAGATGCACACAGACGGCCTTACCATCGCCAAAGACCGCGTGAAGCGTTATCACGGGCACGAAGGTGCATGCTACCCTGAGACAACCTGGTTCTGGGGCACGCTGACCACCGGCGATATGCCCATGGAGGGGACTAAGGAATCTGTCGACCACATGATCGCCAACAGCTTTTACTACTTCTGGAATGGCGGGATTGAACTGGCGTCGCTGATGCTCGATGTGTTCGAGAACACCCAGGATTATGAATTCGCCCGTACGATGCTGCTGCCGGTGGCGTCCGAAGTGGTCACCGCCTATGACCAGCATTGGCCCCGCGATGAGAACGGCAAACTACGCATCTGGCCCTCATGCCTAACCGAAAGCGGGCCTACCTATGACAATCCCTGCACGGAAGTCAGCGCGATCATGCACATCGTTCCACGTCTGCTGGCTCTACCCGAAGAGCTCACCACCCAAGAGCTTCGCTCGCAGTGGGATCGATTGATGAGGGAAATGCCTGAACTGCCCACCTTTGAGCTTAACGGCCTAAAGCTTTTGGATCAAGCTAAAGACTACAAAGGCCCTCGGGATGGAGCCGGCAACTCGGAGATGTGGGCTGTCTGGCCTTACCGCCTATTCGGCATTGACAAGCCCAATCTCGATCTGGCTGTAGCGACCTTTGCCAACCGTTTCCGGCAAGCCAGCGGGGGATGGCAGCAAGAGGGCATTCAAGCAGCGATGTTAGGCCTGGCGATCAGCGCCGCGCAAGCTGTCGAGTTTAACTTTACGGCGAAAGACAAGTACAGCCGCTTCCCTGCATTCTGGGGACCCTATTTCGATTACATCCCCTGCCAGTGCCACGGCAACGTAGCGATGACCGCCCTCCAGCGCATGCTGATGCACGTTGATGGCGAGAAAATCATCCTCTTCCCTTCCTGGCCTGACTTCTGGGGAGTAGACTTCAAACTCCACGCCCCCCATAACACAATCGTAGAAGGAAGTCACCGCCGAGGAGGCAAAACCACCTGGAAAGTAACCCCCGAGTGGCGAGCAAAAGACGTAGTCCTGCGCGGACCGCAGTAAGGGATAAAGCAAGAAGCAAAATGCACGATCCGAAATTTCCCCCTTTCCAAGGGGGTGTATAAGGGGGGTCTTCCGGAACCTCACCCCCTACTTCGTAGGCCCCTCTCCGTGATACGGAGAGGGGTAAGTTAGTCAAATATTCAGTTAACTTATTGCGGTTGAGGTTGCCCCGGATAACACCCCCATTTACTAATATCCCTTGACTTGCTTATCTTTATCGTGTTACTATTACTAAATACGTGCCACGGAGGTGGTTATGGAACGGTTTGGGGTTTCGATGGATGAGGAATTGCTAAAGCGGTTCGACTTGATTGTTGAAGCACGGGGATATGCTTCGAGGTCGGAGGCTATTCGTGATCTTATTCGAAAAGAGATCGTTAATGAGGACTGGGCCAAACCTGATGCTGAAGTAATGGGGGCTGTAGTTATTGTATATGAGCACCATGAACATGAACTATCAAACGTGCTGGTTGAGATGCAGCATCAGTTCCATGAAGCTATCGTCTGCAGCACACATGTACATATGGATGAGCACAATTGCCTTGAAGTTATATTAATAAAAGGAAGAAGCGCCGATATAAAGATAGTGGCTAACAAGCTCATCAGTACCCGTGGCGTCAAACATGGCGAGCTTGTCTGCACTACAACAGGGAAGACAGTCATCTAGAAAGGAATCTGGAAGAATGAGTTTTTTAAGTTTTCGGTTTCAAAATAGTGTCATTAGGCTGGTTCTATTAACACTCACTATGACTTTAGGGATGCAAGCAGGAGCATGCTATAGCGGCCTCGTCGTAATCCCAACTGCTGATGTTATCGGCAACAAACAATTTACCATCGAGCCCCAAATTGATGGAACTACTTCCAAGTTTCAAACCGATACCTATTTATTAAACACCGAATTCGGGTTAAGTGATCAATTTGAGATAGGAGTTGACTTCGATCTCAGCGAAGAGAGTGATCAAAGACTTCTGTTAAACGCCAAGTATGCCCTTGGGCCATTTGGCAAAACCCCTTGGCGCTTTGCGTTTGGTATAACTAATACAGGCGCAAATGTGGATACCAATCCATATATCGTTGCCACAAGTGAGCTTGAGCATTTTAGACTCCATTTTGGCGTAATACATATTGAATCAAATGAAAGATGGTTTGTTGGCGCTGACAAAGAGGTGGGGAACGCGCTGACGGTCATGGCTGATTACACTTCAGGTAATGATAATTACTCGTCTATTGGACTTAGCTATGAGTTCAATAGTAGTTTATGCTTATTTACGGGCGTTATGTTCCCCAACAGTGAAGGCGATACTCGCTTTACGCTGCATCTAGTTTATACCGGCTCGTTGGGTGGTTCAACGAAGGAGAAGAAATAATGCATATCCCTGATGGATATTTAAGTCCACAAACTTACTTGCCTGCCTATGCGGTGATGATCCCTATCTGGGCAGTCGCTTCACGACGCCTCGAAAAGTCTCTTCGAGCACGTCAGGTGCCTTTATTAGCTCTAAGTGCTGCTTTTACTTTCTTGATAATGATGTTCAACGTGCCCATCCCAGGCGGCACAACTGGCCATGCGGTGGGAGCAGTGTTGGTGGCAATCCTGTTAGGCCCTTGGGCATCTGTGATCGCCGTATCGCTAGCGCTCGCGTTACAAGCGCTATTGTTCGGGGATGGCGGAATAACCGCACTGGGGGCTAACTGCCTAAATATGGCTGTGATTATGCCCTTTACCGGCTGGGCGGTTTATCGGTTAATCGCAGGCTCATCGGCAATAGGCTCAGCCCGTCAAAAAATCGCAGGCGCAATAGGCGGTTATGTAGGGCTGAATATGGCGGCGCTAGCGACTGCGCTTATGTTCGGCATCCAGCCTCTTATCGCGCGAGATGCGGCAGGTCGCGCACTCTATAACCCTTTCGGACTTAAAGTTGCGGTCCCCGCAATGGCGATTGAGCATTTACTATTGTTCGGGATTGTGGAAGCGGTTGTCACAGGGCTTGCGCTTGCCTATTTGCAGCGTTCAGAAACACCAGCTATAGCTACCATCCCAACCAGCGCTTCATTATCACGAAGGTTGGGCATAGTGCTTGTAGCACTTGTATTACTCTCCCCTCTTGGGCTTATTCTACCGGCCAAATTTGGCGCCGGATCGGCTTGGGGAGAATGGAGCGCTAATGAGGTTGAAAAGCTAACAGGGTATATCCCCAAAGGGATTCAGCACGCCGAAAATGGCTGGCGCGCACTCCTGCCTGATTATGGGTTACCCGGTCAAGGTGACTCCTTACTGATTACGAGCCTGACCTATGTCCTTTCGGCAATAGTGGGAGTTGCGTTCTTTATGCTAGCCTCCTATGGTTTTCGTAAATTTGTGGTTCGAAGGGAATCCAAATGAAACCTCTGCCGGATTGGATGCGCCCACAGACTAATTCAAAAGTATGGGATGAACCTGTAATCCCTGAGGGTGCGCCTCATAAATCTGGCGCAAATCGTCTCGCGAGAAAGGCTTTAGACAGCCTCGCAGCTCTCGTCTCAGATCGCCGAGCGAGAGAGAATATAGCTTCACGCTCAGGCTTATTGCAATCTATTGATGCCCGAGCTAAAATAATCGCTCTAATAGGCTTGGTCGTGACCACTACTCTTTTACACAGCCTCCTTGCGTTGGCGATTGGTTATCTAATCTGCATTACACTGGCGGTTCTATCAAAGCTGCCCGCCAAGAGGGTTGCCGCGGTTTGGCTGGCAGTGCCGTTTTTTTCAGTGATCATCATGCTTCCCGCAACTCTTAATTTAGTAACGCCAGGCAAAGGGATTATCACACTGTATCACTTTGCGAACGGCCGATTTGGGCCATGGATTGTGCCGAACACCCTTGATATCACCGATACGGGGCTTTTTATCCTGGCGCGGTTTGTGCTTCGATCAGCGGTTTGTGTAACCTTTACGATTCTTCTTGCCTCCACAACAACACCCTCACGCTTACTTAAAGGATTGAGGGCATTAGGAGTTCCGAGAATGTTCGTAACGGTTCTCTCGATGATGGAGCGTTATATCTCGGTCTTAGCAAAGACTGCCGGTGAAATCCACCTAGCCAAAATGAGTCGTTCAATCAGCGCAGGAAGCCTTCGACAAGAACACGATTGGGTCGCCTCCGGCATCGGTTCACTCTACCGACGAACCCAATCGCTAGGCCATAACGTCTACCTAGCCATGATATCCCGAGGCTACACCGGTGATATTCAGACATTAGAATCCCCCCGCTGGCGATCCAATGACTGGTTATTCGTAGCCTGCATAGGAATTCTGATTGTAATGCTGCTAAAGGTATGATTGATGATTCGAGGTAATGTATTGCGTATTTCCCATAAATTCAGCAAAGGCTTCGTCAGAGCCGCTTACGCTCTGCTACCGAAGCATCGTGATTTTCCTGAAATACGCAATACGGTAAGGTATTAAAGATGGATCTATTCTGTGTATCCGACGTCTCATTCTCTTATCCGGGGCAACCTAATTGCCTGGAGGAGATTGCATTTCAGGTAAATGAAGGGGAACGGGTGGCGCTGCTCGGGGCGAATGGCAGCGGAAAATCGACTCTTCTACATTTGCTCGATGGATTGTATTTCCCCAATAAAGGCTGCATTAGTGTGAAAGGACATGCAATCACGGAAGATGCGCTGGAACAGCAACCGTTCGGACCTCGATTCCGCAAAGAGGTTGGTTTCTTATTCCAAAACTCTGACGCCCAGCTATTCTGCCCCACGGTAGAAGCAGAAATCGCCTTTGCTCCACTCCAATTGCGC
>JBAXQP010000168.1 GCA_037131655.1 bacterium
TAATAGCGCAGCCAAACTTGATGTAGGCAAGTCGAATTCAACGTAATCTTTTAACCACTCAACAGGCACCAGCATCGTTTTTTACTCCGCAAATTGGGAAAGGAATTGAAGGTTATTCTCTAAAAATAGTCGTAAATCATCGATACCATATTGCAGCATCGGGATACGTTCCACGCCAAGCCCGAACGCGAAGCCGCTGTAGCGTTCGGTATCGATTCCATAATGTTCTAGGATATTAGGATGCATCAAACCAGCGCCACCGAGTTCAATCCAACCGCTTTTTTTACATACCTGACAGCCGCTTCCCCCACAGAAGATGCAGGTAATCGAATAATCGACCCCCGGCTCAACAAAGGGGAAGAAGTCAGGTCTAAATCTAACTTGAACCTTTGGTCCGAACATCAAGCGCGCAAACTGGCCGAGTGTACCCTTTAGGTTCGCCATGCTAACCCCTTCATCAACCATAAAGGCATCAACCTGATGGAAAGCGAATGAATGGGTGGCATCAACAGCTTCATAACGGAAGCATCGTCCGATGGTGGCAATACGCAGTGGTGGTTTGCGATGTTCGAGGATACGTCCCTGGACAGCAGTCGTTTGGGTTCTTAAAAGGTGGTCTGAATCCACATAGAACGAGTTCTGTTCATCCATCGCAGGGTGGTCTTCCGGATAATTGAGAGCATCGAAGTTATATTTATATTCTTCCACTTCCGGCCCATCGACGAATTCAAAACCAAGACCAATCAATGCAGCTCGAACTCTATCTTCAGTTTGTGTGAGAATATGTTTGTAGCCAAATCTTGATAAGCGACCGGGAAGGGTATTGTCAACTTGTTCAGCGGTGAGCCGTAGCTTACTTTCTTTGGTAGCGAGATCCTCTCTGCGTGCTTCAATCAAAGCTTCGAGTTCTTGCTTTGCTTCGTTTAAGCGCTTCCCAAATAGAGGACGTTCTTCAGCAGGAAGTTGGGGGATCGTCTTCATCAAGTCGCCAAACAAGCCTTTGGCCCTGCCAAGGTATTTGATAGAAACCTCATCGAGAGCTGCCACTGATTGTGCAGGTTCGATATCTGCAATCGCTTCTTGTTTTAGCTGCTCAATTGTCTTCATTTAAATCACCTGTATGAGCTGCCAATAGCTCCAGAGGAACTTCAAAATAACAATACAAGAAACGCCCGCTCGGATATTAACCGGCGGGCGTAACATTTAGAATAATTTAGATATTAGACAGCGCCGGTTGTTGTAGGTGAAACCCTCTCTACTAGCGCCTTGAAAGCGTCCGAGTCATTTATAGCCAAATCGGCTAACACTTTTCTATCAATGATAATGCCACTGATAGTCATTCCGTGCATAAACTCGTTATAACGCACGCCAAGAATTCGGCATGCTGCAGAAATACGCGTGATCCAAAGACGTCGGAAGTCACGCTTCTTGTTGCGTCGATCGATGTATGCGTACATCAGGCTCTTCATCACCTGCTCGTTTGCTGACTTATACAGCTTACGCTTACCGCCCCAATATCCTTCGGCGCGATCGATAATTTTCTTATGATGCTTATGCTTACTAATCCCGCGTTTAACGCGTGCCATACGTAACTCCCTCCTGACAAAACTTCATGCTCTCGTTAGAGAGGCAACTCTTATATTCCAAGCATTCTTTTAATACGCTTGACGGTGGACTTATCAAGTACCTGGTCATCATCCAGGCCACGTTTTTGCGAACCGCCCTTATTCAAAAACATATGGTTATTGAATGCATGGCGATGCACGAGCTTCCCGTTACCCGTTATCTTGAACCGCTTCGACGCGGTCTTGTGTGTCTTCAGCTTTGGCACTGTCTTTCTGTCCTCCCTGCGGGGTCGGTTGTGCTTTTGGAGCAATAATCATGATCATCAATCTACCTTCCATTGTGGGCGGTCTTTCGACGATTGCCACTTCGGTAGTAGCATCCATTATACGCTGCATGCTCCTTCGCGCAATTTCAGGATGCGTGATTTCACGACTTCTAAACCTTAAGGTGATCTTAACTTTATCCCCGTCGTTTAGAAACTTTATCGCGTTCTTAATCTTAACATCAATATCGTGTTCGTCAGTACCTGGACGTAATTGAATACCTTTAACGTCCATCTTATGGTGTTTTTTCTTTGTCTCGCGTTCGCGTTTTTCCTGTTCATACTTGTACTTGCCGTAATCAACGATACGGCAGACAGGCGGTCGAGCGTTGGGAGCAACTTCAACTAAATCTAAACCACGTTCTCGCGCAAGCATGAAAGCTTGTCGAGAACTCAATAGCCCTAATTGCTCGTTGTTCTCGTCAATTACTCGAATTTCAGGTGCGCGAACTCGTTCGTTAATACGCACTCGTGGCTCTCGGGCCACATCCCTATACGGTCTATTCACGCAGTAAGCGTTCCCCTTCTTTTATGGAAATCCGAGCTAATTATACCGACCAAGAGAGAGTTTGTCAAGGCTATCAGCCTTAGAGAACCCTTCCTACACTAAGTATCTTTATTAAAAATCGGAACAATGAAGGAATTTTAGTAGTCACATCGAATTGATACTATTATGGAATGGCAAGCGCCTGCACATTATCAAATTGTAAATGGTTTGCTGCCTATCGCTTCATCCCCAGAAGCAATAGGTACAGCAGAACGTGCCTGCACGGCTCTTGTTGCCGGTTTTAAGGGCTGGATGATCTTTATGAGATAAGGCCGCCTGCGGTTCAATTGATCGTAGCTAACTCGATTGAATTTGCGATAATGCCGCTTCCTGATACTCCTCAACCTCTCTTTGGAAATATGATCTGTTTTCCCTATTGCTCCTCGACAGTTGAACCTTCGGCAATCATTATTCCATGCCGTCCCGTAAAACTTATTGCAAAGCGGGTTCCAAGTTTATGTGATTTACTTCTATGGCGAGCCGCCACTCAGATTGCTTTAAAATATAATTTTAATTTTAATCCTCTTGGAATTCCATTGTGGCTCGGTGAAATTATTTTTTGGCTGGGTGCAGTTGAGATTTCCTACCATGAGGTCAAGTTGCTTACAGAGGCTATCATCGGCATGCATGATGGAAGGGAAGTGCCGGCAATTTCTACCTATGAAAAGTGGGAAGACAACACTGTTGAAAAGCTTATGGGCCTTTATAAGCAGATACTCGCGTTAGCTGTTGATTTACATGTTCTGGTCGATAAAGGACTGCTGTTAAGGATAGTTAACTTGACTTTAGAACAACCTGGTCGTGATGCACAAAGCATTTTAGCTGAGGCGATCGGACTTGGCGGCAGGGAATGGCTGAAATCGCATCCATCGTTCTAATAATCTTCCCCCAAAATAACAGACATCTGCTTCAAAGTAGAGAGGTATTTATTGGGGATGAAAGTTCTTTGTGTGAATTTAACTATGGGGGGTTGCTATGATCCTGCGAATCGCGTGTTGTTAGTTACGCTATGTATCAGACGTAAATCTTTCAATCCCATTAGCTTCCTTAGAATGAAAGGGTACACTTTTGACATTAGGGATGAATTGGTTTGGGAGATACGGGATGCTCTTCAGATATATTAAAACCGCTGGGATAATTTTAACTTTTCTTTTTATGATCGGATGCCACAAGCAAACTACTGTTACAATCAAACCTATCGTTAGCCCAACTCCTTTGCATTTAGCTGCACGCGATGGAGATCTCTTACGGGTGAAACTGCTTTTAAACAAGAATAACCTTAATGCAAGGGACGCGAATAACCGCACGCCGCTTCATAATGCAGTCGATTCTTCTAATGTTGAAGTGGTTAAGTACCTTATTTCCAAAGGCGCAGATGTCAACGCGAAAGACAAAGACGGCTTAACGCCTTTACACTTAATGGCATCAACGGGCAATACCGAAATCATGTCCCTACTAATAAAAAATGGCGCAAACGTAAATTCATTAATAAATAATGGAAATTCACCTTTTCACGAAGCGGTAGAACACGCTCATCCGGATGCAGTTAAGTTACTGTTTAAGAGTGGCGCAGATGTGATGGCGAGAAATAATGAGGGGGGAACTCCACTTCATTTAGCGGTTATAAATGGAGATTTAGAAATAGCTGACTTTCTTATCCGGAACGGGGCAGATGTGATGGCTGTAGATGATAAAGGGAAGTCGTCTTTACAAGAAGCCGCTTCGAATGGGCAAATGGAAATGGCGTTTTTCTTACTCAAAGAGGGCGCGGATGTCCGATCAAGTGATTATGAAGGGATGACCCCTTTGCATGAGGCTTCTAAATGGGGATACCAAGAACTAGCGATTTACTTTGCAACTCACGGCGCTGATATTAACGCAAGAACAAAAGCCGGTGTAACTGCCATTCAGTTTGCCCGCCGAAAAAATAACAAAGACATCGCTGATCTCCTGAAAGCCTTAGGGGCCAAGGAGTAAATCTTCAGCATCCAGCCACTGCTTGGGGAAATCAGGCAATAAGCCAAAGGTTGTCATGTCGAAGTTCTTGAATCCAAGCGCAAGGGCAGGGGAGTCTTCTTTTACTCTGAAATCACCCTTTGCAGGATCGATGAAAAGAGGGTCGGTAAAGATCGAATGTTCATCGTAACCGAGCGCTTGCCATTCTTCCAAGTTATAAGTCAACCAATCCTCACCCCGTTTGGCGAATCGGGCGATGAAGTGGCCGAGGTCGCTGAAGTAGAGGTTGAAGTCAATTTCATCCGCCCAACGCCCCTGAGGCGGCATCCAAGCGCCTTGAATACAAGTCCCCCCATGGCGTTCCGTTTTAAAGCTTAAATCAACTTCGAGTTTGCCGGTTTTCGTGTTTGTCACCACGATATTGCGCACGATGCGGTCGTGATTATCTTCATAGCAGACATGGGTGTTGAGCGGCATGGCCGGGTTAATGATGATATTATTAACGACTGTGCGATAGGCCCCTTCACGCAGCTTGATGCTTATGCCGAGGCATAAGTTATTCTCCACGCGGTAATTACTGGTGCCGTCGTCCAGGTCGATGCCCCATCCATGATCCTCACGGAAGCGGTTGTGCCGGATAATAGTGGTCTCGCAGGCGTCCTCAAGCACATTACCTGCACTATGGGAGACATGCTCCGGGCCGTGCGACTGCTGTAAACACCAATATCGTTCGCGCCCCCATGAATTGAACGGCCCATGATCTCCGGTTTCTTTGACGGTATCTGAGATGTCGTTATGCTCAATAATATGCCCGCCCCAGGTTCCGTCATTCACACAGATAGCAGATCGAGGCATGCTGTAGATACGATTATGGCTGACGGTCGTGCGCTTGCACACCGACAAAAATACCCCGGCAGTTTGCTTCCCATAAACACCGCAGTCATGTATAAGATTATTTGAAACCACGCAATCAGCCGGATATTCTTGCTGCGTCCCATGCGTCAAATGCTTTGACCCCACCAGACACACAGCGCTATCCCCGCACTGCGTGAACTTATTACCGGTGATACGGATGCGCTTGTTGGAGTTGTTGATGAACACCGCATTGCCACCGACGGCATCAAAGAAGCAATCTTCAATAGCGCAGTCTTCAGCGCCGTCGAATTCAATAGTACCACCACGGTATAGTGTCCAATCCCCAAGCGATGGAGCTTCATAGGTCTCCATAAAGGTGGGGCAGACGTGTGCAAAACGAAAGCCCTTGAATGTGACATTGCTAGCTGCGATGACTTCTACTAATTGAGTATTCTGCGGGGCTTCGACAAGGGCTGATCCGATGTCAACGCCTTCCAGCGGAATCACATAAAGGATGCGTGTGTCTTCATCGAAATACCATTCACCAGGGAAGTCGAGTTCTTCAAACACGTTCTCTATATAGAACCGACACCCCTCTGCCAGGCCATTTGCTGCGTGCCCGAGTACGTTTGCGTTGATCTGAAAGCCGCCTTCGCCCAGGTGGATGGCGTGGCGCTCGCGGTCGATGCTCCGCACTCGCCACTGCAGATTGCCCCACCTGCCTTCAGGGAAGATGTGCACTACTGCATCCTCGGGCTTAGTCCATGTCTTAGAAGTAAAGGTCGCTGGATCATAGTGGAAATGGTTATTGGGGCGTTCGGGGCCGACCTTCGCGACGTTCGTGTAGCCGGAGCCATTAATGGTGGGGTCAATGGCGTCATAGTTGGGGAACCGTGCCCTGTGCTGACGTATGCCGTTGATGAAAAGCTCGGATACATATACCT
>JBAXQP010000169.1 GCA_037131655.1 bacterium
CTCATACTTACCGATCCAATAGCCCGAAAGGGTCACCCAGTGCTGGGGCAACTCGCGGGGACTGCTGTAACCCTCATTCCCGTTATTCCCCATCAGGAATCTGCCCGCAAGGATGTAGATCATCTTGCCTTTATATTTGAAGTCCTTGGGTTGAGGCGGCACCTTAGGTTCAACAGCCAAAGCGCTGCTATAAGCCGCTATCATACACAGAAGGATTGCTAAGCCCAATAAACGTGTTCTCATAACACTCTCCTTGTCATCAATCATAGATAACCCACGTACTGTATTGTAACGTAAGAACACCGGCGTGTCAAGAAAACAAGGCGTAACCGCTATAAACCCAGTAATTCACAGCTAAACACAGAGGCCGCTGCTAAGGTTTTTCGAGGTGTGGGATCATCTGGAAACCAGGAACGACGCGAGATACCGCGTCAATTAGTCGAAAAACTCCAGCTTTACCGTGATGAGGCTCAACTGAAGCTGGCGCTTTACCCCGTGGTTGAATTCGTACTATGACCTTTCATCTTAGTATTAGATGCTCTATGTGTGCTTGCATTATTGTTCCGTGTTTGCGGTCACCTTCAACTTTTTATAGGGGTATCCGTTTTTTCGGAGCAAGATCACTCTTGTGTAGCTACTACTTTGTAGGCAGCATCCAGGGTCTTCTTATGTTTCCACTCATATCTCGCCTGATGACCATGTCGCTTGGCATGATTGGTGAAACGCTTCCGTTAGCGAAAAGAACATTAATTCCTCTGAATCCGTGACGGGGATTTAAGTTTTCAGGATCGTCCCAGCCTTTTTTAGTATCGTATCGGCTGATAGCCAACCTGGTTACATACCTGGATTTCTTTGTGGGCATTCCGTTCGAATCGTCAAAAGCAACTAAATATCCGTCGTTATTGCCCAAAGGCATTGGATTATTCGTACCTAAAGGCCCTCCCCGAACTGTTTCCGCTACGACAATCATACCGTCTTTATTCGGGATATCCGTTTCCAAAGCCCCACTGGCGCCGGCATAAAACCCATAGGAAAGTTCAAGCCCATCTATGTTAGAGTTGGAATCCTTCTGTGCTGTCGGGCAGGTAAATATCGATTTCCCTGAAGCTTTCGTTCTTTTATAACTACTTAAAGCAACAACCCATGACGGAGGGGCATTATCTGAGCCATCACCTGTCTGAATACGATAGGCAGTCGGCAAACCGCCAGTATCTTCGATATAGAGTTGCAATGCCTGGCCGATATCCTTTAAGTTCATAGCGCATTGCTGAAAAAAGTTCTGTTCTAGCACGGCAAAGTAGACGGGCAATAAAAGAAGAAACAAGACAAGAAACGCAACGGAAATGACCCATCTATCGACACGGGTGAGATTTGGGCGACGCTTTTTGCTGACTCCTAATTCTTGTAAAGGTTCATCATTCAAGAGGCTAACATCCTATCTAATTTACTCTTCAATCAGCGCCGGCTCACTTCCGATGTATTATTTAGGATGGAAAAGAGCCTGGTAAAGCGAATTTATAGCAATCAAACACTATCTAGAGTTTCGTCTCAGGCTCCGAACGTGTTATTCCCGATGAAGCTGAGAAGGAGGAGAAAAAATTCATCTCCTTAAGCATCTGCTGTGCTTTCTGCTCATCTATTTCGAATGAAAGCCGACCGGTTGACCGGATAGGAATAGTGTTCATTTGGATTTTTGTGGACGATAGATTGCGGATCCAAGCTGCAAGCTCGACCAATTGATCGTCATTGACGGTGCCGCTTATGGATTTACGAATCGACTCTAAAATTCCTTTGTAACGAAGTGGTGATTGCTTTGTAAGTTGTGTTTTGAAAGAGGTCACAAATCCCTGTTGGCGTTTAATGCGATGAAAATCATCATCCGTATGGCGGAAGCGAACAAACCCCATCGCTTTATAACCGTCCAGCCATTGATAACCGGGTTGCAAATGAATATGCAAATTGCCCCAGTTATCGTCATAGTCCATTTTTTTATCGACAGTCACATAAAGCCCGCCAATTGAATCGATCAGCTTTCGGAAGCCATCAAAGCTCAAAACCAATACTTGATCAATTTGAATTCCTAGCGCCTGCTCAACCGTTTGCTTGGCTAACTCAGGCCCGCCTAAAGCATGAGCGGCGTTTATCTTTTGACGATCGTGACCGGGTATTTCAACGATAGTATCCCGAGGGATTGAAATTGCATCGATCCTCTCTTTGCCCTTTTCAAAGTTGCATCGAACGACAAAGATACTATCACTTCTTGCTTGAGTATGAATGACTTGGTTTTGGTTGTTGTAATCGACATCAGTGCCTAGGACGAGGATATTAACTTGCTCCAAAGCAAACTGAGCAGCGGGATTTGGGTTGAAGATTACTGATGGGTGCTTAATAATGGTCATGAGATAGGGCGTCATGCCGAGAGAGGTTCCAAACCATCCCAAAGCTCCGCACATAGTCAGCCAGCAAAATACTGCTAGAATTCGTTTTATTGGACTCAATTTCTTCTTTTTGCTAAATGCCAACAGAAAACCTCCGGCTTATCCTGCGCCCTAACAAATTATCCTTGAGGACATAACGCTGGTATTTTAGCATCCATGTCAGCTAAGTGTCAATTAAAAGCGCTCATCGCAAAGGACCAATTCAGGTCAAGGAACATTCACTTTCACGCCATTTCTCTTCAATACGTCTATAAGTTGATTTAACAGAACCTTACTTCTGACGTTTCGAATATCTGCGCGATTTACATTCATTGGTTCCTGAATAACGGGAGCCGCAACGGGGATATTATCTGCAATGATAATAAGCTGTTCACCAACATGCTTGCTGGTTTCCTGAAATAGCCTGCGCCGACCTTCTTTTGACAACCCGAAATAAAGCGTATAAATCTCTCCGGTCAACGGCGCAGGGGCTGAAATTGAATTATATGAGAAATCCGTTATATGCTTCTCAGTCAAGACGACCTCGCAGTTATTGAGAAGTCGTTGGACACTTTCACCCATAGAACCCGCAAGGTTTTGTTCCCACTGAGCTTTTGCTTCTTTATTGGTTAAAATATCCGAATCGGCCGGTACAGGGACTTCTGCTTTTGCCTGAACCACTTTGCTCACACCAAGCACCTTATATTCGATAGGGATTCGGGCTGAAACCTTTTTATACGTGATTGTTGGACTATAGCTGCCTTCTTGTAAAGCAACCAACAGATTGCCAAGTGCGACTTCATCGCCGTTAATCGCCCGTAAAAGCATATCAATCGGAACCCTTTTTTTCGCCTCAGTTACTGTCTCTGGAACCGCAAATTTCATCTCTTGCTCGCTCTGCTGGATGATATAAGGTTGATCATTGATAATGATGATTCGGTAACCTGAGTGTGGCGAGAGTCCCAAAAAGGTGATCGTTGAAGGCTTTATAGGAGTAAGAGGCTGCCTTGCGGTTATTGCGTTACTATAAGCTTGCCAACCATACCACCCGCCCAAAATAGCCGCGAACACGATGGCAATTATTAACGAAGTATTCTTTTGATAAAAACGCTGCATATAACCGGCTCACTCCTCACTAACATACGCTGCCAACACATCAGATGTTACCCGAAAACCCCAATTCCCAGACTTAGCGTAAGGCGATTCCGGAAGCCCTCTCCTGACTCCGGGGGTGGGATGACCTGCAAGAAATGTCTAAATCGCAACTGAAAGCAAAATCCTCTTCCTATCCCCAAAAGGAGCTTTTTAAGTTCAAAATTTAGCAAATGTCAACTGGTGACAGGAAGACGTATTATGAACTTGCTTCCATGACCTTCTTCACTGTAGGCTTCTACGCTTCCTCCATGCGCTTCGACGGTGTGCTTGACTATTGCTAGTCCAATACCGGCGCCACCTGTTCGAGTTCTTGCCTTGTCTGCTCGATAAAACCGCTCGAAGACTTTTGGCAAATCCTCTTCTGAAATTCCCTCGCCTGTATCAGTTACTTCGATCGTGATTTCGGCATCGCATCTCCTAGCAGAGAGCACCACCTGGCCACCAGACGGAGTAAATTTCACTGCATTATCTATGAGGTTGCCAATAGCTCTGGCTAGACGTGTCCAATCAGCAGATATATTTATAGTTGGGTCAGCCAACAAGCCAATGTTGATGTTTTTTTGATGTGCCCTTGGAGAAATGTTCTCGATCAATTCCTCAAGCATCGGCTTGAGGTCGAATACTTCCTTCTCTAATATTAGAACCCCCGCCATAATAGCTGAAAGCTCCAATAGCTCATCAATAAGTAATTCGAGACGCTCAGTTTCAGCAATAACAGTACCAAAGAGTTTGGCCGAGTCATCCCCAAGTCTTTCCGCTCGACGTTGAAGAACCTCGCTTGTAATCCGGATATTGCTGACGGGTGATCTGAGTTCGTGTGATATGTTGCCCATGAAGTCACGCCGCGCGCGCTCAAGTTCTTGAAGGCGTGAAGCCATGGTGTTTAAGTCTTCTGAAAGTTCGCCCAGCTCATCTCCGCTTGGTTCCCTGACTCTCGTTTCGAAGTCACCTCCTGCGATGCGTTTGGACAATTGACGCATCTTCCTTATCGGAATGATGAGCGCCTGAGCTAGTACGAGAGAAACAACAACGCTAAACACTATCACCCCTGAAAGTGCGAGAGCGGTAATTTTCTTTATTGGTGCAAGGGAATTCCTGTAGTCTTTTTCAGAGACCCATGCCCTGACAGCGCCCACTACCTTACCGTTATGCTCAATTGGGACCAAAACCACTATGTGTTGATCATCGTCCTTAGTGCCAGGTGTAACTTGAATATACGGCTTACCGCTCAGGACAGATTCGATTCCACTTAGTGTGCTTCCCTCAGGCGTTGAGGCTATTGTTGTTGCCAGCACTTGTCCATTTCTATCAACAACTGCAAATACTCCCGGATCATCAATAGCCAGTTTCCGCATTGCATGCCTTGTCTGGCGAAGACCTTGGGGAGTGCCAAAATCAGTCTCCAGTGCATCCGCAAGCGCATAGGCGCTGGACAATAGGGAATGCTCTTGGTATTTGACTTGGAGTTCCTTGAATGAAATAGAAAGGTAGATTGATGCGGCCACCGCAGCAACTGCAGCAATCGCTAGATGACTTAAGATTAGGCGAGATTTTATACCAAATGTCACAGTCAGACCTCTGCCATCTTGTATCCCACCCCACGGACAGTCAGGAGGAAGATTGGGTTTGCAGGATCCAGTTCAATTTTAGCTCTGAGTCTTCGAATGTGAACATCAAGCGTCTTTTCTTCGCCAAAGAAATCATCGCCCCAGACACGGTAAAGAAGATCATCTCGTTCGAATACTCTTCCAGGCTTGCGTGCCATAACAGCAAGGAGCTCGTACTCCTTTAAAGGTAGAACAACAAGCCTACCCTCCACACGCACTTCCCTTCGCAAGAAATCAACGGTTAGGGATCCTATTGTAGAAACATCAGGTATATCCGAATCCTGATAGCCATCCATTTCAGGGCGACGAAGCGCAGATTTCACTCGTGCAATAAGCTCTCGGAAGTTGAATGGTTTGGTTATGTAGTCATCAGCGCCAACTTCGAGGCCTACAATTTTATCAACGTCATCCTTCTTAGCAGTCAACATAATCACAGGAACAGGAGAACTACGTCTGATCATACGGCAGACTGTTATTCCATCCAACCCTGGCAGCATAAGGTCGAGAAGTACAAGATCTGGGGACTCCTGTCTGAAGATATCTAGCGCATTCTCACCACTGTTGAAGGAGACGACCGCAAACCCTTCATCTCTCAGCCCAGCGCTCAGAGAAGCAACAAGCGCCACATCATCGTCGATTATAAGTATCTTCTTCCCTGACATTCTGAACTCCCTAAGAGCAAAATGTTCGAATCAACAATGCCCTGTTTGGTATCCCCAAGAGTTAACCTCAAAGTTACCCTCACGTAACCTTGGTGGGGCATACTAAGATTGTATCACTGGAGAAGACCGAGTGTAAAGCATTTATCAAAACTAGGAACGGGAACGACCTAATCCTATTAGAAGGGGAGGGTAGAACATGTGGCAACGACCTGATGA
>JBAXQP010000170.1 GCA_037131655.1 bacterium
GAATTTGATGAGCGGACTATGAAGGGCTATTTCCCAGCCTTCAGCCCAAGAACAGCATCAAGCAGACGGTTGGCGGCTTGGGATTTGGGGAGTTGAGGTAAGGAATCTTGGCGGCCGTCGGGATAGAGCAGAGTTAGGCGGTTGGTGTCGGTCTCGAAACCGGATCCTGGTTCAGTTACGTCGTTAGCGGCGATTAGATCGAGGTTTTTTGACCGCAGTTTCTTGGAGGCATTTTCTAATAAATCACTTGTCTCGGCTGCAAAGCCAACGACTATCTGTGCTTTCTTTTTTGAACTCATAGCCGCAACTATGTCCTCGTTGGGCACTAACTCAACAGTCCATGAGGAGCCATTGCGCTTTTTCTTGGCCTCTAAATAATTGGCAGGACGGAAATCGCTTACTGCGGCAGCTGAGATAAAGATGTCGCAATCGTTGAAATGCTTTTCGACAGCTTCCTTCATTTGTGCGGCGGTCTCGACATTCACTACTTCAATGCCCGCCTCAGGCGATAATGCGGTTGGGCCGGATATCAAAGTAACCGATGCTCCTCTGCTCTTCGCAGCTTTGGCGAGAGCATAACCCATCTTTCCTGATGAACGGTTCCCCAGAAAGCGGACAGGATCAATTGGTTCGCGAGTAGGGCCGGCAGTGATTAGAACTCGCTTTCCTTGCATATCCTTGGAATGTGAGAGTAACTGTTGCGCTGCAGAAACGATATCAGACACATCAGCAAGTCTCCCTTCCCCTTCATCGCCGCAAGCCATGATGCCGTAGGCTGGTTCAACAAATGAAAACCCCCGTAGTCTAAGGGCTTCGACATTGGCTTGAGTAGCAGGATTAGCCCACATTCTCGGATTCATTGCGGGCGCCAGCAATACCGGCGAGGTATTGGCTAGAAGAGCAGTCGAAAGCATATCATCTGCCAGACCATTCGCGAATTTGGCCATTGTATGAGCGGTGGCGGGAGCTACGAGAAAGAGATCGGTATTTCGTGGCAATTCGAGATGGGCAATCTTACCTGGCTCTGGCTCGTCGAAAGAATCGATTGTAACAGGATGGCCAGTCAGCGCCTCAAAAAGCGCAGGTGTGACGAACCATCGTCCATGAACTGTGAGTACCACATGAACATCTGCCCCATGACGCATGAGATCACGGGCAACATCGGCAGCTTTATAAGCTGCAACGCTTCCGCAAATTCCAAGAAGTATTCTTTTACCCGCTAACAATTGACCTGCTTCGTCCGACACGGCTATGCTCCGCTACCAAGATTGAATTCAGAGTATGCACTGCGCGATCCACTATATCGTTTGTAACCAGATAGTCATAATTGGGTATCTCGTCAATTTCTTTTAGAGCGGTCTTTAGGCGCAGTTGCATCTGATCTTCATTTTCTGTGCTTCGGCTTCTTAAACGCTCTTCAAGAACTGCCAGTGAAGGTGGTTGAACGAAAATCATGACCGCTTCAGGAAGCTTAGTTTTGACTTCTAATGCGCCCTGAACATCGATCTTTAAAATCACATCCCGCCCCATCGCCGACATGTGCTGGAGATCTTCAAGTGGGCTGCCATAGTGGCAGCCCATAACCTTCTTGTATTCAAGAAAGGCATTTCGCTCGATCATACGATCAAACTCGTCCTCACTGATAAAGTGGTAATCTACACCAATGCGCTCGCCCGGTCGTTGCTCGCGTGTTGTGCACGTAACTAGCCGAGCGAGATTGCGGTTCATCGTGGTCCACTTATCAATAAGAGTGTCTTTTCCTACTCCAGAAGGTCCGGACAGGATAATTACTAACCCCTTGTTGCTTGCCAATATGTGCTCCTCATAGATACTTAACTCTACTACGTACAGTGTAACCGAAAGCATTAAACTCCGTCAACATTAATCCAAACAAGCACATAGTCTTATTGAGCAGCGTTGAGTGTGCTATAATCGGCTCGTGGAACCCAATCGACCATTTGTCTATCAGCCTAATCAAGGGCGAAGAGAAAGACGATCACTTCGGCTAAGGCCACTTAACGTTGGTGAAATCATTGATGAAGCGCTTGACCTCTACCGAAAAAACTTCAAGTTGCTGCTCGGAGTAATCGTCATTCCAACGATCCCCTTTCTTCTCTTAGCGGCATTAGTTGCGCCGCCATTAATTTATTATTTCTATAGTCTTTCAAACACTGCTAAAGCACCTTCTCCTGAACAAATTCTCGGCATGATGGCTGTTTTTGTCCCCTTGATGATAATCGGCGCAGTCTTGTATTGGTTAATTGATGCCATTCAATACGGCGCAAGCGCTTTGGCGATTTCGGATAAGTACCTAAATGAACAATCATCCATCAAAAGTGTATTAGGGCGAGTTTGGAAGATATTGTTTCGGCTTGCGGGGGCACGTCTTCTCATTCTTGCTCCAATGACATTAGTATTCACCACGGCAACTTTTCTAATGTTGTTTTTTATTGGCTTAATGTCAGAAACACCAAACGCTGATTCATCAGTGGGAATCGCGCTAGTTATGATGGTTCTCTTTTTTTCAGGAATATTCCTTGCGATGATCGTCATGCTAGGGGTCTATGTTTGGTTCTTATTTGTAACTCAAATCGTCGTGATTGAAGGCCGATCAATAGTTAATGCACTTGCTCGCAGCATTATCTTGATAAAAGGCAACTTTTGGAGAGTTCTTGGAATCTATCTACTTCTAGCTATTGCCGTTGGCATAATTCAACAAATGATTAGCTATGCCATTATGCTCCCTGCAACAGCACTCACCGGCAGTATGGGGCAAAGTAATCCAACCGTTCCAATGATCGGCGTTGTGAGTGCTTATATTGCCAGCGCAGCGATTAATTTATTGATTATGCCGGTTATTAGCGGATGTATTACCTTGCTCTATTACGATCTCCGTGTTCGCAAGGAAGGTTTTGACCTGGAGGTTTTGGCGCGTGAAATGGGTAAAAAGACCGCCCCTGATACGCAAGCAACTTTATAAGCTAACCTCGGCGATTAGCTGCGTTGCTATTATCGCTGTACTGCTAATAATTTCTTGCGCCGCATTATATGCGCAAACAGATAACAACGCTTACCCAGCGCCTTTCAAGAAACTAGCAAGCCAACACAATAAATCAACAAAAACCCCCTCTGAAATTAAAGACTCGGCCAAACGCATCCTTGCAAACCCCCGATTCAAGCCTGCTCCTGAATTATATACAGGTACCTATTTCGAACCAATCGGGAAATCAGTTCAATCAGTCTTAAAGTTTATAGGCAAGATAATTAATTGGCTTAGTAATAAGCTCTTCCCGAAAAATGCTGCAACGAAAATGGGACCCGACCTTTCTCGAACAGTTGTCATTATTCTTTCCGCGCTTCTTTTCGTCTTCACTATCTATGCGCTAATACGTTTCAGGGTATTTCATGGCAAAGCAACAGCAGCAATTCCAAGTCTTAATTTGCCGACTGCTACCGATCCACCTGAACAATGGCTTAATAATGCGCGTGGGCTAGCGCAGGATGGCAATTATCGAGAGGCATTGAGGGCAGCCTATATCGCCTCGCTCCTCCATCTCGACCGCGCCCGCATCATTCTTTATGAACCAAAAAACACCAATTGGGAATACCTTCGCCAAATTCAGAAATCAAAGAGAACTGAAATCAGCCAAACGCTGCTGCCTTTGACACAATCGTTCGATCTTTTCTGGTATGGTGAACGCCCAGCAAGTGAGGATGATTATCAACAATTCGAACAAGCCTATCTGATCTTTTCGCGCCTAGCGCCGATTGGGGAGGCATAACCTATGCTCCGTCGATACAAAATCATCTGGTATATCCTTCTGATTATTGTGATAATCGGCATCATCGGCATAATTGACGCTAAGATGAGAGAGCGTTTCAGGGTAGGGGGCTCAATCGTTCCAACCACCTATTCATCTGATCCCGACGGCGCGATGGCAGCCTATCTTCTCTTGAAAGAGAACGGCTTCAAAACCACCCGATGGGAAAACCCCCTTACTAAGATTGATAGCAATGTGAAAGTATTTTTCATGTTGAACTCAGAGGAATTCTCTAATTATGGGAAAGATCAAATGAGTAGCTATCTAGAGGATACTAAGTCTATCAATAAGGTTCAAGAATGGGTCCAAAATGGCGGCACACTTGTTGTTTTAGGTTTAGAAGGTAAAGCGGTTATTTATCTGAAAAAGAGCGGTTTTAAAAAGCACTGGATTACTAATAAATTATCTAACTCTGAATATACGGCAATCCCCACTCCTGCACCCCATACTAAAGGAGTCAAGTCTTTAGAGGGGAGTTCTGACTTGCGACTGAAAATCATAGGTCATGAATGGCTTCCGATTTTAAAGGATAAATATGGAGTATTAGCTATTGCTCGTCCTTATGGTAAAGGTTGGATGGTCGCTGCGGTCGATGCATCCCTCATCTCAAATAAATACTTAGGAAAAGCCGATAACGCGATATTCACATACCGTTTGGCAGCTTCTCATGCCGATCCTGGCAATGTTATCGCTTTTGACGAGTATGATTATGGTTACGGGAAAGACAAAACGCTTTGGGATCACCTTAATGCTCCCAGTCAGTTGGTGATCATTCAAGTTCTATTACTGATTGCAGTTATAATGTTTGGTTTGAGCAGGCGTTTCGGGTTGCCTTTACGTTCAGTTCGCAAAGAGCCTTCGGTCGGTGAATATGTAACGGCGATGGGTGAGACTTATCGGAAAGCCCATGCAACCCATATTGCGTTAGAAACAATTTTCAAGGATACTCTAAGGCGTTTGGCGAATAAGGTAGGAGCGCCGGCGAATACCCCCTATGAGGTATTAATCCTGCAATCTCCCGCCGGCCTCAAAGTAGTTCTCGAAAGAGCATGGGATGCGCTTAGCAAGCCTTTGGATGAAGCCCATATGCTTGAATTGATCAGGAAGTTAGATGTCGAAGCGAATGCATCATTAGGAAGGAAAGAGTGAATTAATGGATAGCAGAATGCAAACAACCAACCCGGTAGTGGAAACCGCACAAAAGATAAAAGACGAGATACAAAAAGCTGTTGTCGGGCAGGACAGCGTAATTGAACAGTTGTTGGTAGCATTTTTAGCCGATGGGCATGTGCTTCTCGAAGGCGTCCCCGGCACTGCCAAAACACTGCTGGTGCGTGCTCTGGCTCTAGTATTGGATCTGCCTTTTACACGCGTTCAGTTCACTCCCGATCTGATGCCTTCCGATATCACAGGAACAAATATTTATGATGCAAACACTTCTAGTTTCCATCTTAGGCAGGGACCTATCTTTACGAGTGTCCTGCTTGCCGATGAAATCAACCGTACACCTCCAAAAACACAAAGTGCGCTACTCGAAGCGATGGAGGAAAGAAATGTTACCATCGATGGGGTCAAACATCCACTTCCGAAGCCATTTTTTGTCTGCGCTACTCAAAACCCAATTGAGTTCGAAGGCACCTATCCCCTTCCCGAAGCCCAACTCGACCGTTTTTTATTGAAAATCCTAGTTGACTATCCTTCTGACTTTGAAGAAAAACAAATTCTTAACCGTTATCATCAGGGTTTCCGATCTATGAAGCTAGAAGATGCCGGACTGACATCAATATTAAATGCCGAAGGCATCGCAAAGCTTCGAGTATTTGTCGAAGGTATTGGGGTCGAGGAACGAGTTGTCGAGTATATTTCTGATATCGTGCGTAAATCACGTAATTCGGATTACCTTATGATTGGCGCTTCCCCACGCGCAGGTATCGCATTGCTTTTATGCTCAAAGGCATTGGCGGCGCTAAGGGCGCGCGATTTTGTTACTCCCGATGATGTCAAAGAACTTGCTTATCCGACGCTACGTCACCGAATTCTGCTTAGACCTGAAGCGGAGATCGAGGGTTTGACAGCAGACAGGGTCTTAGCTGGGATTATCGATACAATAACGGTACCGCGTTAATGCTTCGTGTATTGCACGTAATTCG
>JBAXQP010000171.1 GCA_037131655.1 bacterium
GCAGAACAACTGGTACGAGGACGACAACGGCAATGGCGTACTGTCCTTGTCCGGCAATGAGTATACACCTCGTTCAGCTTATGGAGTAGCTCCGGCCGTGAAGGTTTATACAGATGTTGCCCCTCCGTCAACCGTGGACTTCGTTTGCACGGTCACTCTGGTAGATTGGGCTGGCGGAGATGCGGCGACGACCGCGGACGTCACGGTTGATTCCGTGCTCTATCCCGATGTCGCACTCACGGGTACCGGTTCTGTGCGTACCTGTACAATCCCAGCCTTAGCTGCTGGTTCACACGTAGTCACAGTGAAGCCTCTCAAGGCTTTGAGCGAATCTAAAACCGGCTCAACGCCACAGGCCTTCAGCACGCAGTGCGGCGATACCAATGATGACAACAAGATTGATGACTTGGACTTCCTTAGTGTCATCGGCAACTTCGGATCAACCGATCCTGTGCTTAAGCTCATTGGCGACGGCAATGGCGACGATAAAACGGATGACTTAGACTTCCTTAATGTCATCGGTAAATTCGCAACCTCCGGCACCTAAGCCTTGCATAAAAGAAGGGGCGAAGCTAGAAGCTTCGCCCCTTCTTTTATGCAAGGCTTACTCGATATTATTAACCTTTCTTGGGGCTATCGACATGGGTTACCTTCTGTATCCTCTGCGTCTAAGAGCTCTCTATGCATGATTGCACAATTCTGCATAGTGAAAGGAACCCTAAACCGAGGATAAGCAGAAAGCACCACAGTTAAACTCCTGAACTTTAAAATGCTACAATCAAGATAGACTAACGACAGCCTGTGACTTTGAAAGGACGACTTTATGCTAGGAATTCAGGACAGGGAAATCATCCATCGTTTGGCGGGCGAGGTGGCGGAGATTGCAGCATTGCCAGTTCAAAAGCAGACGCGCAACTGTTGGCGACAGCTTAACGGCCTAAAGCCTGTTCGTCCCATGGTGATGATCGATCAGGTGTGCTGGAACGAGATGAATGTAGAGGATGAGCTTGCCCTCACCTGTGAAGATCGTGAATGCCGTATGTATGAAGAAGAGTTGCGTAGGCTGCTTTATCAGTGGCGGCATTTTCGAGGGGATATGGTTGTCGAGTCGTTCCTCCAAGTGCCGAAGGCCGTGAAAGATACCGAATCGGGCGATACTTCTAAAGTTAATTACGGCCATGCCTATTTTAACCAATTTGTCTTTGATACCGATCTAGACAAGGTTAGGTTGCCGATCATTACCCACGACGAAGCTGAGACCGCCCGGCGGCTGGAGGTTGCGCATTCACTCTTTGACGGCACACTGGAGGTTGCGGCGGATGGTTTTACACCTTACCTTTCAATTTGGGACCCTATTACCATTTGGATGGGTGTCGAGGGTGCGCTCTACGCCTTGATCGATCGCCCTGACTATATGCGCGAATTGGTGCGGCGGATGGTGGCCAGCTATCTGAGTATGCTCGACCAGTTGGAGGATCAAGGCCTGCTCTGCCGGCCGCAGCAAACTATTCATTGCACCGGAGCCTATACCGACGAACTGCCCGCGCCGGGATACAATCCAGCTAAACCGCGAACCAAAGACATTTGGATGTTTGGTCTGGCGCAGATGTTCTCGACGGTATCGCCGGCGATGTTCGAGGAGTTTGAAATCGATGCGTGTATGCCCATCTTCGAACGCTTCGGCTTGGTCTATTACGGCTGTTGCGACCCAATGGACCTAAAGATGTCCAAGGTGCGCAAGATCCCGAACGTCCGCAAGATCTCGATGAGCCCGTGGGTCAATGAAGAAATCGGCGCCTCCGAGATTAAAGGGGATTACGTCTATTCCCGAAAGCCCAATCCAGCTCTTCTAGCCTGGCCCATTTTCCGCGAGAAGTCCGTCCGCGAGCACCTGCAAACAACAGTAGACATCTGCGCCCGTCACGGCTGCCCCTTAGAGTTAATCCAAAAAGACATCAGTACTGTAGCCAACGAACCCCAACGTTTATGGCGATGGGCTGAAATCGCGATGGAAGTGGCGCAAGGGTAGGGGCGTTACTGCTACCAACGAATTTTGGCGCTTTTGGCAGCTAGACTGCGATTTACTAATAAGAAAAGGGGCGAAGCTTCAAGCTTCGCCCCTTTTCTTATTTAAGGCTTACTCGATAATATTAATTTCTAGCTTGGGACCATCAATATGGGTTACCTTTGTGCCTGATTTGTCGACCCTGACACTAAAGCGCGATTGACCGACCAGGACGTTTCTGAACTCAAAGAAAGGCCAGCTTTCAGGGAGCCAAGGTTTGATGGTGACTTTACCGTTAGCTGCATCCGGCTGTAGTCTCAATAGCCCCCAAACCAGGCTCTCGGGCATGAATGCCGACGACCAGAGCTGCAGGTAGTTCCAGTGTGAGGATTTAAAGTAGCGCATCTTCTTGCGATCGCCATAAGGGTCCATCCCTTCGGGGAATGCTCCCGGACTGGCATGTCCGCACGTTCGCGCTAGACATCTTACATACTCAAGTCCTTCTTCATTACGGTCATAGTTGAACTCAGCGACAGCGGCATAACCGGTAGTTACCGGCATCAGACAATTGTTACCGCCGAGGAATACACCATATTCACTTTCATATTCGGGGCCTTTATATCTGGCAAGTGCGCGGACAACTCGTTCTTTGGGAGAAATGCCTGCATAGCCAACGCCTTCGAAAGGTCGCCCCCACATAATGTTTTCCGTCTCGACGACAGGTTTGTTATTCTCATCGAGGGTTCTTGCATAGCAGCCTTCCTCTTCGACCCAGAACAACTCTTCAAGCTGCTTGCTGTATCGATCAGCTTCAGAACGGGCCTTTTTGGCATCTTCCAAATCACCCATCTTTTCGCATAAGTCAGCAAAGTCCTTGTAACCTACCGCCAGCAAAATAGGATTCGTCTTGTCTCTGGCTCCACCAATTCTATCTTCAAATTCTCCCATTAGAACGCCATCCACGACCGGTTCGGATGCGATGTAATCCCACATGCCTTTCCTGACTATCGGATAGAGATCTTTTAGGAACTCTTCATCGCCGGTCCAAAGGTAGGTATCCCACACGCAGCGCATATAGAAGGGAGTTTCTCCTACGCTGCCCGGATCATAGACGTGACCTGTACTGGCGACTTCGTGGGGAACCTTTCCCCCTTGTTTGTCCGCAATGCCGCCAATCACGCGTAAAGAGGATTTCACGGTTTCATGCAGTCCTGCGGCGAGCATGCCGCGAATTGCAGTGAAGGTATCGCAACCAAAATAGCAGGTGAAATCCTGATGGCCTGCCGTCACACAGGTGCCCAGGCATTCCGAATGCTGGGTCATCCATTCCACATTCAACTTGCTCCATCGATAAGCATCATTGAGCAGTGGCTCCGGGGTTTCTACACAAGTTAGTTCGCTGGCAATATGACGATAGAAATCCACCTTTTCTTTTAACTTCGCATCCCAGTTAGCGAGCACGTCATCAGCGGTCGCCAACGTTTTGGCTTCGCTCTGATGATGCCCGGAGATAACCATTCGAACTTTGGCTTGCGGATCTAAATC
Source organism: bacterium (assembly GCA_037131655.1). NCBI lineage: Bacteria > bacterium. The sequence continues at coordinate 3,551 of JBAXQP010000171.1, forward strand.
TAAGTAGAAAGTTGCCAAAACGGAAGTACCGTTGCCGTAGGTTCGCTCAGGCCCCCACAACTCTTCGCCGATGGCCAGTCTTTCCGGCTTCTTATCGAATTTAACGGCTCCAGTAAAATAACCCCAATCATAGGGTAAATCGGAACCGGAGATGCCATGCGCAATCGCGCCGTTTTCAATCGCTTCCAATTCCAGTCCAACCGGATCATCCCACCCCGACATCCAAGTGGTTTGGACATCGAAGCGCACCAGAACCGAAAGGCGAACTTTTTGAACTTCCGGACTTGAAGTCTTAATATCGAACTCAACCCCGAAAGCTTGATCATCCTTAGGAACGAATTGACGTCGCGTAATGGTCCAGTTGCCTTTATAATAGATATGCTCCGACCAGGCGCCGCCTTCCCCTAAAACGAATTCATCATTCTTTTTACACCATTCACGTCGAATAGCATTATAACTTTCTTGAGGCGGCCAACCGGCATCATCGACGCTCAGCCAAACCCCGTCAGCAATCTTGAGCGGGTGCATCCAAATGCCGCCCATCTCCTTGGTTTTATGCCATCCAAAATCCGGGAAGAACCCATCGCACCAACCGATGCCATAGCATCCGCGCCCCGCCAGCGTATAAGGTTGGTCGAGTTCGGTCGTCATTCTTATTTCCGGGATCCCTTTCAATTCGCCCATCCTTATCCTCCTCGAGCCAAAGAACTACCGTTGAATGATTGCACAAACCGTTATAGATAAAGGAACCATTTAAATGAGAATTGGTATTTTTGACGATGATAAGCAGGATATTTCTCCGTGAAGCCTATAGCTGGTCTAAAAAACCTTTCGTTTGGAACTAGCGTCCTTCGTTATGGCACTGAGAGCAAGTTGATCGGGGGGGGGTAGGTATCACATTTCTCTAACGTTGTCTCGTTGACATCATCATACTGAGCCGTCTGGTTCCCGACCCAGTCATATGTTTAATTGGTGTCGCTCTGTACCAGGGTCATTTCATCCATATGCTTGACAGGTTTCATTTAGTGTGGTTTGATCTCAACGTGGGCTTGGATTCTCTGCGCCCACAAGACACCCGATCCCTCGCATTATTTCAATCTCAACCGCTGGGCTTCAATAAGCAAGGAGCGACCACTCGCAGGAATCGGTCGAGTAGGGTGTAAGGGGAAGTCGATTCCTGAGTAAAGTAAGCCGAGCTTGTGACCTTCATAGTCGTAGGCAACAACCCTGGTTCCTGAAGTGAACGGTTTTGCGAATTTTATCCAAATCTGTTTTGCCCCATCATCGTGACCCACAAACCAACCGTGATCATCCGGACGAGAAGATGAAATCATCCATGAAGCGGTAGACGTCTCTCCTTGTACGATGATTCTCGCCCTCTTCTGGAAAATGACCTTGTCTGACACGAAGTCATAGCCCCAGTACACTAAAGAGTGACCCACTCTTATTCGCTTGGTTACCCGAGATGACGATCGTCGTTCCACTTCGAACTTGGCTGTTAGCACTACGATATCCGCAGATTTATTGTCTGCGCGCGCTTCAATCGCATTCCTTATTTGGCTGCACTTACCTGATGTAAAGTCAATATAATAGACACTCTTGGCCTTCTCTTCATATGGATCAGTATATGGGTTGATCACAACGCCAGATGCGGAAAGATATGCCTTACCTATCTTGTATTTGCGTGGCAGCAAAGGGAGCAAGTTGATACGTAGCAATTTATGCCTTGAATTAAGCACATAAAGATATTGCCCTGTAGCGCTTCCAAAAACAAGACGATCTTCACCACACGCAATTGGAGCAAACAGGCCGTAGCGGTACACAACATTGTTATTATGATCCAACACATGAGCCTCTTTACTAAACTCCCATATCACATCTGATCCACTGCGGATCCTCTTCTCAAATGGGACATATATTCCCAGCTCGGTAGTGATAAAACTTACGAAGCATATTAAAACGCCAAGTAGCACCAAAACAAATACTGACTTACGCCATTTTCCTTGAAGCATACTTTCTCCTCCACATAGGCAAATAATCCTTGGCGACCGCACGTTCGCATCCCACAAGGTTGGTATTGACCTGCCCCCCTTCCCAAGGGGGGACTACCGGGAAATCTAAATGTCAACTACGGCTTGTTGGGTTTGGTTGGTGGCGGTTTGATTGGGGTGGGGGTTGGTTTGGTTTCCTCGGTCTTTTCTTCGGCTTTTTTAGCGGCGCGTTGTGCGGCGACTGTGGCGGATTGTTTGATTGCTTGGTCGATGATAGCCTTAATCGTCGCGTTCTGAATAATGATGCTCTCAAAAGGCGATTCGTTGCCGCCGAGCATTGAGCCTCGTGATGACTCGTCAGGTTTTGTACCTGACAAGATCATGCACAAAACGCCGATTGGCTGGCCTGTA
>JBAXQP010000172.1 GCA_037131655.1 bacterium
CATAGCCATCAGCCAAACAAAAAGCGCAAAGAATGCCAATTGAGCAAACCGACGAGCATTCTGCATCCGCCAAATCTTGGGTCTAATAGCCTTCTTGAGTTTTCGTTTAGCTTGTGGATTATCAGTTGTTGACATAATTATTTATTACGTAGTTCGAATTGCGTATTTCCGGAAAATCCCGATGCTTCGGTTGCAGAGTGAAGCGCCGCTGCCGAAGAATCTTCATTGGATATAGGGGCAGAGCTAGCTCTGCCTTCCTAAGGGCGTAGCAAGCTACGCCCCTACAAAATCAACCGCCTATCCCTGAGTAGGTCTTCAGGCCATACCGAAGGGTTCCGGAAGCCCCCCTTATATTCCCCCTTGGAAAAGGGGAAATTGGGTTACTGATAGCTGACGGCTGACAGCTTCTTGGCCACAGCGCCTTTATGCTTTCACTACTTTTATCAGCTTCAAGTCGGCTTCGCCTAGTCCGTGGTCTTTGGCTTTCATTATGTAATCGATATCTTCGGGCTTTAGGCCAAATAGGGTGGTGGCGTAGGCATCGATTGCTACCGGATCAACAGAAGCTAGGATTTGATTAGTATTTTTGAGTGGGCCTGGACCCTTTGGGCCGCCGGCGGTCATGATTTTTATAGCATCAACTATCGTTAAATCAGCTCGAATCACGGTCGAATAGTCAGCAATACTTTGATGCAAGCCGGATCTATGCCAATTACCGCGATCCCAGACTGTTCCCATCATATTCTTCATGCCGATCGTCAGCTTCGCAGATCCATGATCCTTGGCGACGGGGATGTTGATGAAACAGTCGGCGCGACGGATTTCGCTGATGACTTTCGCTGATTTAAGCGCCTTACCCATAGGGATTAGTATATCCTCGTACATTCCCTCTTGATTTGCAGCGATAATCTCACCGCCGGCAGCTTTTACGGCTTTTTCAATACCACTTATATCGAAAACGAGTTGGGAAGGTTCATCACAGGTGTGCTCGATAACCAAAACGCGGCTTGCGCCGGCTTTCTTGCATAATTCAACGACGGTTGCAACGACTTCAGGATTGGTGTTTGCGGCTTGTTCAGGGGTGCGTTGCCAACCGATATTCGGTTTGATAACGACGAAAGCGCCCTTCTTGACAAACTTTTCAATCCCCCCTAAGGGTTTCAGCGCATTAATCACCATTTCCCTGGGGCTTCCGGTTGAGGCAACAGTAACAATCCCTTTGTCTTTTACTGCAAGACTTGGTTTAGCTGGTGTTGAAGAGCTTTTTATAGCCGCGCTCCCTTTACAACCGGTTAAAACCACCATCCCCGCTAAACCGGCCCATTTGAGCCAATCGCGGCGGTTCATCTCCGTTTGTTCCAGCTTTTTTTCATCATTATTTTCAGGCGTTTTCATCGTTCAACCTCATATACCGTAGGAATTATTTAGGCAAACTCATGTTTACTATAACACCAAATCTCAGCTATTGGCAAGCAATTGAATGAGTTATCAATCCTAAATCCACCCAAAATGTCTGCCTCCAAGGCATCAGGTACAATTAATGCCAATAAATAGTTAGGTGGGGAACTTGAACGCTCGCGAACTTAGACGCAAATACATCGAATTCTTTAAATCGAAGGACCATCGGGAATACCCTTCATCCAGCTTGGTGCCGATCAATGTGCTTGGGAATGAGGACGAATCGCTCCTGTTTACCAGCGCTGGAATGGTCCAATTCAAACCGTATTTCCTTGCTGTAGCACAGCCGCCGCACCCTCGTCTAACGGATGCCCAAAAATGTCTGAGAACAACTGATATTGAGTCCGTTGGCGATAGTTCACACCTGACTTTCTTCGAGATGATGGGCAATTTCAGCTTCGGTAATTACTTCAAACCGGAAGCAATCGAATGGGCGTGGGAATTCCTCACCGAATGGCTCAAACTCGATCCGAGCCGCCTGCGAGTAACTGTCTATAAAGAGGACGATGAAGCCTATAACCTTTGGCTAACCAAAATCGGCCTTCATGCTGAACGTATCTCACGCTTTGATGAGGACAAAAACTACTGGCCAGGCAAAGCTGTAACTATGGGACCCAATGGCCCCTGCGGTCCTTGCAGTGAAATTTTTTGGGATACAAGCCCCGATTTGCCATTCGACAACGAATGGAATGGTGATGGGAATCGCTGGCTGGAGATTTGGAACCTAGTGTTCATGCAATTCGAACGTATCGGCGATTTGATCATTGACAACGCTTTGACAAGAGATGGCCATTGGGAAAATGTGGAACTTCTACCACTGCCTAACAAGAATGTCGATACAGGAATGGGTTTAGAACGAACTTCGGCGGCGCTTCTGGGAATGCCAAGTGTCTATGAGACCGACGTATTCCAACCGATCTTGAAACGAATTGGGGAACTCTCCAAGAGAAATTACGAAACGGCGGATGAGCCGATTAAGGTCGTCTTCCGCATCATCGCCGACCATATTCGATCTGCGACTTTCTGCATCGCTGATGGTGTTCGTCCTGAAAACACTGGTCGAGGCTATGTGCTCAGGCGCCTAATTAGACGAGCTATTTTGAAGGGCCAGCGTCAGCTTGGCTTTAAGAAGCCGTTCTTTGCCGACGTCTTCCCCGCCGTTGTTGAAGTCCTAAGCGACCAATATCCTGAACTAATCGAACGTCGTGATTTTATTATTCGAACGTTGCAAGACGAAGAAGATCTATTCCGTTCCAGACTCGCGGAAGGCATTAAGCGTGCGGAAGGTTTAGCCCTGACTGGCCGTGATGCGTTCATGCTCTACGACACCTACGGTTTTCCGCTTGAAGTAACGATGGAACTTGCTCAAGAGCGTGGGTTGACAATCGACCTCGAAGAGTTCAACCGCTCACTTGAAGAGCAGCGCCAACGTTCCAAGGTCGCCGGAGGAATAGCCGAGGATGTCTTCAGCAAAGACGCAGGCGTGCTTCAAGAACTCACTAAAACTATCCCTGCCACCCAATTCGCTGGTTATAGCGGATGTGAAGCTGAGGCGCAAGTAGTCGGTCTAATTGTCGAAGGCAAAATCGCCCAGAGCGCAAAGAAGGGCGATAGGGTCGAAGTTATCCTCGACCAAACCCCGTTCTATGCCGAGTCAGGCGGGCCGGTTGGTGACACAGGCAAAATCACAAGCCCCACAGGTTCGATTGAAGTCTTGGACACTCAAAAAGTCAACGAGCGCTGGGCACATATCGGCAAAGTGTTAGAAGGTGAAATTTCGGTAGGTGAGCAAGTTCATGCCGTAGTCGAGACCGCGCGGCGGATGGATATTGAACGCAACCACACGGCAACCCACCTGCTTCATGCCGCTCTTCGAACGGTATTAGGAGCGCATGTGCATCAAGCGGGATCGTTGGTAGCGCCGAACTCTCTGCGCTTTGACTTCACCCACAACAAGGCTATGACTGAAGACGAGATCAGAGGTGTGGAGGAGTTAGTTAATCATGAAATATTATCCGACCGAGTAGTTCAGGCTCACGCGGACATGCCGATTGCCGAAGCGCGCGAACGGGGAGCGATGGCTTTATTTGGTGAAAAGTACGGCGATAAGGTGCGCATGGTCGAGGTTGAACAGTTCTCACGAGAGCTTTGCGGTGGGCTGCACGTCGGCCACACATCCCAGATTGGCCAGTTTAGAATAACCACTGAAAGCAGTGTTGCCAGTGGGGTTCGGCGAATTGAAGCGGTCACAGGGATTGGCGCTTACCAATATGGCGTTGAGCGTGACAGACTCCTTCGCGAAGCTGCCGCTACTTTACGAACTTCGCCAAATGAAATCGCCGCCGGTATTGAGCGGCTTCAGAATCAGTTAAAACAAACCGAAAAACGCTTGGAAGGCCTCCGTACCGAACAAGCAAGCACGGGCGCTGAGGTCAAGGTGTTTGAAGTCGACGGCATTAAAATCGTCGCCCAAAAGGCCGAGAACACCGATGCCAAGTCTGCCTCGATTATTGCCGATCGCCTTGCCGAGCAAAATCCAGACAGCGCCGTCATCATCGCTGCCATAGATGAAGGTAAAGCAATGTTCGTTGCCAAAGTGCCGGCCTTGTTACTCCAAAAAGGGGTTCATGCAGGCAACTTGGTTCGCGAAGTTGCAAAAATCGCAGGTGGCGGCGGGGGAGGCCGACCCGATTTCGCTCAAGCCGGAGCTAAAGACCTTTCAAAAATCGATGAAGCCCTCTTAGCCGTTCCGGGAATTATAGAAGGTCAACTTAAATCCAAATAACAAAAAAAAATCAGGGCGCGGCTTGTGCCTCGCCCTGATTTTAGCTTCTTAATCCCCTAAAGTTCAGGGGGTCGTGTTTGGTTCCTTACTCATCAAACGACTCGTAGGTGGCGCGATGAGAACTAAAGGCGCAAAAAGGATAGCAAGTAGAAACAAAATCCCCATATCCATCGAGGAACGTGCACTGGAGCTGCCGCATTTTTTACAACACTTAATCATGAGCCTGGCCCCCTATTAATAAATTACTAACTAGCGTACTCCGTAGCGAGACGTTGAGCGATATCCGTCCAGATTGTAAACCTTTCCGGATGATTTTCGCAAGTGTGTGTATCCTTAAGAATCAACTCAATAACGCAGTTTTTCGATACTTCTAATGCATGACGGATATAATTTTCGATCATTTTCTCATCAAATCGACCGACTAGGTGTGACGGCTGTGGTTTCCATGAAAAAATAAATTTTTCCTGCAATTTCTCAGCACATTTATCCACATTGGCTGATGGCGCGATCGAGATTCGACGCATATTGGGGATGCTGCAAATATCATCAAGTTTGTTCGTCAAATCCTCGCAGCAGCCATAGCCAAGAAGACCCCAACCTTCGAGAAGTTTTTTCTCATATTCCAAAACAAACTCTCGGTGCATCTTCGGCGAGACCTGAGCCATTTCCTGAGCCTCAGCCGATGCCCACATATCACAAGGGCGAACACGGTCGGGATTAAAGCCGGGCTTTGGAAGTTCAGTCGAATAACCAACCCCGCCCGAATTTTGATAGCTCTTGTCATTGTTCAGACTGAGAAGATTCTGGTCGATATACTGCTTAATTCGCCGTTGTGCGGCCTCGGCGAGGAACGCCATCGCATCATGCAGCATTTCAGGCTCATCATACATATCTTCCATAACCTGACCGACACCTCGCCAAACGGTATAGATGCCCATAAGGTGGAAGGAGACATGCCGAACACCCTTGATCTGCACATCCATGATGTCGCCGATAAGATCCTGCATCATCTCGAACTCACTCATTGTTGCCGCTTCGTCATAAGTGTATTCGGGGAAGCGAAGTTTCTTGAGGTCACTTGCTTCTTTTATAACCGGTTCGATACGATAGGCACCCCTTGATGTGGTAGCAGAAACTTGCTTGCCTTCAATTCCCCAACTGGATTCATGAAGCTTCTTCTCCACAGTCCAGATCTTTTCAACCGGCTTATCATCGCGAATATTGTCATAAGCCCAAAGCTGCCTCAAAAGGTCAAATTCAATCCAACAAGCAGGCGCTTCGGTGCATTGCCTTGGGATAAAAGTATCTATTTCATCCCAAGAGCCTTCAGGGAAGACGAGGATCATCGGCTTCACTCTCTCAAGCCGGTTATGCCGCTTCCACATTTCCCGTTTCTTTTCCATTTTCGGCATATCAGCAATATCAGCAATCCGCTTAGCTAGGTCTCTTATTATCTGTCGGTCACGTTGATTAATCATTCGCTTTCACCTTCCACTCTATTCTACCGCTACAACAATGCTGTGTTCTAGCCTCTAAGTATTTTTTTGGCACTATGGCATTTATTGTGGGTTTACGCTATAAAATCGACAACGCTTTGCTCGCAACTATTCGCAATGTCCCGAGCGACTGGGGGCAAGCCCCCAGATCCCGAGTGAGTAAAGCTGTAAAGCGGAAAGCAGAAATTACGGAGTCCTGG
>JBAXQP010000173.1 GCA_037131655.1 bacterium
GCCACCATTGCCGCCTCCGCCTCCACCGCCGCAACCGACGATAGAAATACCTATTGTGATAATTGCAAGGGCAAGAACCGTAAGTCTCACTTGCTTCCTCATCTTATCTTCGTCCTCTCTTGACTGATTATTTCCAACGAGTGATTATAGCATCTCTACCGGACAATAGAATACATCTTGCAGCAGTAGGGAAGTCCGATTATTCAGACGCTGTAAAAGACTAACCGTTACGACTAAGGTAGAGACGTTATTCCCCATACAAATCCCAGGGTGAATATTCTTTCAACCACTTCCATCCAGTTGCGTGCAACTGGACATTTAATATTACATAAAAAAGAAGGGTAATCAGATTGAAATAGTTAAATCTACTCCCATTCCCAGGAATTGAGGCCATCACTATGGGGGCCGCAATAGCAACCACCAGCGCTAAGCCTAGTATTGCCCCGATAAAAGTATAACCCAACGCGATATTTCTTGTTAACCGGTCTTTCTGAATTAAAAGGATGCTGATAATAAGCATCACAATTTCCCGAGGAATATTGAATGTGTCGGCAAAGTTGTCAATATCCAGGTTAATGCTTGATATTTGAAACGCACCGGCAACTATTAGGCTAGCTGTCCAGGCAACTCCTATTAATCCAAGCTTTCGCTGCCAGGTCAATGGTTTCCGCTCCCGTAAAGAATCAATTTGTCTTTTTCTGACGGGCAAGTTTTAGAAGGCGTTTGGCTTCAGCTCTTTCCTTAGTGTCTAAAGGAAGATTTATTGCTTTCTCAAGGGTAACAACCGCTTCCTGCCATCGAGCGCTCATTAAGTAGGCGTATCCAAGATGGTAAGCAATTTCACCCTTTGCATCTGAAGTCATTAGTAGAGCATTCTCCAAATGTTCAATCGCTTCCTTGTATTTTCCTGAAAAAGCTAATGCCCAGCCAAGCGTATCTTCTACTGTTGGGTCATCGCCAGTTAGTTTAAATGCTTTTCTCGCTAACTCGACTGCATAGGATAGGTTTGAACGCTGTTCAGTTAGGCGAAAAGCGTAATTATTTAGATAGACAGTATTAGCTGGGGCGAGTTTGATGGCTTTTTCATAGTTGTCTACCATCTGGGCGGTTTGGTCTGAAATTACATAGCTTTCTCCAAGTAGAGAGTAAAGGGAAGCTTTCTCTTTTGAAGGTAGCTTGGGGAATCGCTTTAGCGCTTCATTTAAATAATCGATGCTGAATTTTGAAATATCCTCTGCAATCTTTTTCTTTCCATGTCTCGCATTAACGTGTCCGAATAAGGTTGCGCTTGTAGCAATTGAAGCGAAGGTTACCCATTCAGGACTAATAGCGATCATTTTGTCGGCAGCTTTTCTTGCAGCGATAACATCAGAGTTAAATAAGGCTTTGTTCATTTCGCTTTGAGCTGTATTGAATTTACTTGAGTTTTGGGCATCCCTTAGTGGTTTGCATCCCGTTAGAGATAAGCACATCACGAGCATCAATAAAAAATATTTAAATTTCAATTAGAAATAATCCCTTCAATGAGCTTTAATGTTGCGATTAGGTTATTTGTTGCATGAGCGACGATAACCAACCACAATGATCTACTCTTATAATACGCAAGTGCGAGCACAATTCCTAATACCCAAAAAACTGGTAGGTATAACAACGAACCGTGAAGAACTGCAAATATCAGTCCACTGGCAATAGCTCCTACCCATAAACTAAATCGATGACGTATCGCGTTGAAAAATAGCCCGCGAAAAATAAGCTCTTCGGCAAAAGGCGCGATGATGCATGTCACGAAGAGAATTGCCGCAATAAGCGTGGGTGTCATGTTGACCCGTTTAAGCATCATAGGAAGGGAATTTGAGGAGTCATTTAATTGAAGCTCTTGAAGTTTTTGAGCGCCCCTTAAGTGATTTATGACGAAGTGAATTAAGTTTTGAATGGGTTCAGAGATGATCACTAAGAGAAGTCCGACTAGAATCCCTGCGGCAATTTGCCAAATAGAAAAGTTCGAACCTAATCCTATATCACTCCAACGAAGTTTATATCGAATTCGTATGAAGAAAGCGACTACTCCAGCCATTGCCGTATAGGATGATAAGATTAAAACACTTAAAATGACAATCTGCGCAGAAGTATTCCTGGCTATCCATTCATCATTCGAGAAGAGGACCATGGCAAGTGTTACCGTTGGCAGCAATGAGGCGACAAATGCCGCTTGGGTTCCAAGAAAGATTTCGGCTAGGCTCCAACGAATTGCAAGAAGAGGTTTTTCACCTTGAGTCAAGCGATCTTCATGAACAGCCCAAACAATAATCGCGCCAATATCCGCCAGCGCAATTCCCATCAATAAAAAATAAGACCAAAATTCAGCCATGTATTTTAACATTGTTCCCTTAGTCCAACAACTTAATCAGATCCGCGTTTTCAGCGTCGCCGGTTAGGGTTAGGAATATTTCTTCCAGACTAAGGGTATTTGATCCTGCTCGGAGTTCCTCTAAAGTGCCTTGGGCGATGATTTTGCCTTGGTTGATGATTGCCACTCGATCGCATAGACGCTCGGCTATTTCAAGGATGTGAGTGCTTACAAAAACGGTTGTGCCTCTATTAGCCAATTCACGTAAGACTTGTTTTAAAAGCCTTGAGCTTTTTGGGTCAAGACCAACAGTGGGTTCATCCAAGAGTAGCACTTTGGGCTCGTGCAGAAGGGCACAGGCGAGGGAAAGCTTTTGACGCATGCCGCGAGAATAATTTTGTATCAGCTCATCTCTTTTATCTGTCAAGTCAAAGAGCTGAAGCAGGTCATCAATTTTGCTTTGCCGTCGTTTAGTCGTGATGCGCCAAAGATCGCCTGTTAGGTCCAACATCTCTCGGCCGGTTAACTTTTCATAAAGAAAAGCGTTATCGGGGACGTAACCGGTAATAGTTTTGGCAGCAATCGGCTGCTTGACCACATCCAAGCCGTCAATACGCGCTATGCCCTCCGTCGGCTGCAGTAGTCCTGTGAGCAGTTTGATGGTCGTTGTTTTGCCGGCGCCATTTGGTCCTAAAAAACCGAATAACTGTCCGTCCGGCACTTCTAAAAAGAGATGATCGACCGCGACAATTTTATCGAAACACTTGGTTAAATCGAGACACTCAATCATATTATTTATGCACAGCCTGTTAGACTATTTAATCTCAAGTTGGCGAAACCTTTTTGAGCTTGGATCCAGCGCCTTTTGAAGAGTTTCATAAGCAATGTCAACACGCTTTCTAATCTCGGATGCTTGATTACTTTCTTCCGAACCTTCAGGGAATCGACCAGGGTCAGCTCGACGTATGAGTTTAGTATAAGCCGCTCGCACTACCGCTATATCCGAACCGTTCTGTACTCCAAGTACTCGGTATGCGCTCAAAATCTCAGGCGAATCGCTAACCGATGGCGGACGCGATAGAGGCGTCGCACTTGTTGGAGACGCTTGAGGCGGGATTCGAGTAGTGGGGTCATCCAGTTCCGTTTCGGCATATTGCCGTTCGATTTCCTGAAGCCGCTCATATTGGTCGTTTATGTATGATTTTAAGAGGCGATAGACGCGATCTAAGGTTCCCATGGTTTATATTGTTAGTATTTCGCGGACAGTATTCTCCAGCGCTTCCAACTGGTGAGTGAGACCGCGAATATCCTCATTAACTGTTTGTTGCGCCATTGCGCGTTCTTGTTCTTCGGCTGTTTGCAATCTGACGATACGCGCTTTAAGTTCCGATAAAACAGCCTCAATTTGCATCCATTGAGTATCAATTTGCTTGGTTGCCTGTTGCATATCATCGATATGCTGCAATTCACGTTTTCTAAGTTCTAGAGCAGATTGCAGCGGTTCAACTTCCTCATTTACTGAATGAGAAATTTGTTTTTCAAGTGAAGTGATTATGTGCTCGATTTCGTGCTTTTCAGTCTGATTTAAGTAGGTCTGAATTAGATTCTGACGTTCAGCAAGGCGCACTGATCGGTCGGTCAAATCATTAACTTGAGACTCAAGCCCATGCATGAAGCTGTTGAGTCCATTCTCGATATGAGGTGAGTTCAACTGCTCAATTAATTGATCGCGATACCTAAATACTTGTCGGATTCTAGCTCTCACTTCAGGGAGCATCGGTTCCATTATTAAGTCATAACGCTGGGCACGAGTTTTACGTTCTCTGAGAGATCGTTCATAGAAAGCGCTGCGAAGCTGTTTGGGGCTATTTAAAATATGCGCAAATACACCCGCTTCCCCTGCAACCAATAGTAGAACGCCTATGAATATATTCTCCGTTAACCCAAGGGTTATAAGAGCTATCGTGAAAGCGATCCATGTCAGGGGATGCTTAAGCATCCATCGTAAGATGGCGATTAAAGTGTACATATTAATAATAAATCCTCATCGACTCTAAAGCTAGATGAGTTTCAACCTAATAGAATGCAATAGGAAGGGCGCAAATAATAGCGCCCTTCAAATAGCTCTTCATCCAATCGAGAAGTAATGAGCCGGACTTCTTTATTCCTGTTTCGGCTCTTGGGGGCCTAAACGGATTTCGAGTTCCTTCAGTTCCTTATCGACAGGATTCTCCGCTGTTGGTAAAGCTTGGCCAGCTACGACCGTTTGCTCTTCAGTTAGAACAGATGGAGCCGGAGCCATTCCCAGTCGTTGCTCCATTTTCTCCAACTCAACGTCAGCTTCAGTGCTAGCAGAAGCAGTTTGTAACGCTGCAATCTTGCCGTCTATGCTTTCGGAATACATTTCGGTTCGAGCAGACGCTTCGGATTGAGCGTGTTGAATCTTTTCTTCCGCTAAGCCCCAGCTTTGCATCGTTTGATCAAACTCCATCCCGCCAAGCGCTTTCTGAATGGCGTTCTGTATCTGAGCTTGTTTCCACTTAGCTTTGAGCGCAAGCGCTTGGGCTGTTCGTTGACGAATGACTTCATCCTCACGCTGAATAGCAATTTTAACCTGATCAACAGTTTGTTGTGCTGATGTCAGCGAAGTTTGCAAGCCGGTTAAAGCTTGTTGATGAGACATTTTCTCTTGGAGAAGTTGTCGAGCAAGGTCGCGATTGCCCTGTTTGAGAGCTGTTTCAGCAAGCTTCTCAAGTCGGTTGCATTCGGACTGCTCCTTTTCCACCATCGCCTGAAGATTATTCTTCTGGGTGATGGCTTGAATAGCCCTCTCACGGTTCTTACTATGCGCTTCCGCCATATCACGGCGAGCCTGATCGAGAAGGATCTCAGGATCCTCCCATTGGTCCATCTTGCGATTAAAGAGCGCCATAATATAGCGCCACATACGTCGAAACATCGGCAGTTGCCCCTTTCCCTACGCATTCTAGACATATTATCCCATGTCTGCAATCCAAAGTCAAACAATTGAAACCAAAAGCGGACTATCGTATTATTTTGACTTAAATTATGTAATATCCTTCAAAATCTGGTGAAAAAATGCGGACACAAGAGTAGGAAGATGAGTAAACTTAGCGATTGGTATAATATGCCGATATGAATTGTTAGGATGAGGTGAATTCAGACATGAGTAAAGTCAAGTTAGCCATTATTGGCTGTGGCGGAATGGCCGGATCTCACGTTAACGGCTTAAAAGCTTTGTGGGAAGCTGGTTTAAAGGATATTGAAGTCGTAGCTTGCTGTGATATGGCAGTGGATAAAGCGCAAGCGATGGCAAAGGATCTGGCGGCATTTCAGGGTACAACCCCGGCCGTCTTTAGCGATATGGATGAAATGCTGGCGAAGGCGGGGGATGTCAACGCGGTTGATATCTGCACCCTTCACCGCAATCACCATGGCATCGCTAAAGCCTGTTTTGAGGCTGGCAAGCATGTAACGATGGAAAAGCCCCTGGCGCTGACCCTGCGCGCAGGCAAGATTATTTTGGATGCGGCCGATAAAGCCGGTACAGTATTCCAGGTTCTGGAG
>JBAXQP010000174.1 GCA_037131655.1 bacterium
GCCCACAATAACGCCGTGACAAGTTCGACAACAAAATACCGCCAGCTAAAAGGCGCCTTGCAATAACGGCATCGCGCTCGGAGGAATAAAATGCTCAAGAGCGGCACTAAATCAAGCGGCCCAAGCCGATGCTCGCACTTGGGACAGTGCGATGGGGGCGAAACAATCGACTCGTGCCGAGGAAGCCTCCAAACCAGAACGTTCAAGAAGCTCCCTACAACTGAACCAAATATAAACGGCACAAACAACGACCAAGCTGATAGCATCTGTATTCTCTTTCCCTTATATCCGGATTAATACGCAATACGAACTACGCACTAGTATTAATTATAGCAATGCCCTCTCCCGAATTATCGGGAGAGGGCGAGATTACATGTATTTGTTCTTGTAATGACTATCAGCTTTACTTCGATAGTTCTGTGATAACTGATAGCATCGGCGCGAACATCGAGATAACGATGAAGCCGACCATGAAACCGAGGACGACAATCAGTAATGGCTCGATTGCCGCCGTCAGCGAGGCAAGCATCGCTTCCACTTCAGCTTCATAGTAATCAGCAATCTTCTGCAACATAAAGTCGAGAGAACCCGACTCTTCGCCGACTCCGATCATGTGGACGACCATTGGCGGAAACATTTTGCTTTTTTCGAGCGGTACTCCGATACGGTCGCCTTCACGGATACGGGCACGGGCTTCAAGAATTGCATCCGCAAGAACAGCGTTTCCAAGCATGCCGGCCACTGTTTCCATAGCTTGAAGAATTGGCACACCAGCGGCCATCAAAGTACCAAGCGTCCTTGAGAATCGCGCTAAACAGATGCGATGGTGCAGCTTGCCAAAGACAGGCATCTTGAGCTTTAACCTGTCCACTGTACGCCGACCAAATGTGGTGTTGGCAAAAGCCTTATACGCCATAACGAAGATAATAATCGCAATAATTACTACCCACCATTTTGAGGTTAAAAAGTGACTTAGATCAACTAGAAATTTGGTAGTCGCTGGGAATTGCTCTTCACGCATGCCAAGGTCAGAGAACAACTTGAAGAAACTTGGCACGACGAACATAACCAAACCCATAACGATCGACAATGCAACCACGACGACGATGACAGGATAAGTCATAGCCGCCTTGACTTTACGGCGTAAAGCCACATCGGATTCAAGGAACTGTGAAAGACGTTGAAGCGATTCTTCGAGGGTTCCTGAGACTTCACCAGCACGAACCAAACCTACAAAGAGGTTACTGAAAGCTTTCGGGTAACGAGCTAGCGCTCTTGAAAGGGTTTCACCACCCTCGATTCGCTCACCAACTTCCACCAGTACACGCCTTAACTTCGGGTTTTCATTTTGACGGCTAAGAACGTCCATACTTCGAATCAACGAAACACCCGCATCCATCATGGTCGAAAACTGGCGGCAGAAAAGCGCCAAGTCATTGAGCTTGATCCTCCCAAATCCAGCGGATTTTCGTTTTCCTTTGATGGCCTTCAGATCCTGAACTTCAAACCCTTGCTCTTTAAGCCGGTTTCGTAGGATCTCAATGGTCTCCGCTTCGGCCTGGCCTTTGTGGAGAGCCCCACTAGCATCTCTTACTGCATAAGCATAGGTCGCCATATGCCAACTCCTTAATACACAAGCTAAGTTAGAAAGTAATTACCAAACAAGGCAATTCAGACTAACTTTCAACTTCGTTAATCTACCTTCTCTGTCCGCCGGGAGGAGGCGCTCCGCCTGGCCTTGCGCCAGGAACGATACCTCCAGCGGTCATGAGCATCTTCTTTAATTCATCGATATTCACTGCAAAGGAAAGAGCATCGTCGTAGGAGACTGCACCGCGAAGGTACAAATCGCGCAGCGCCTGATCCATCGTCTGCATTCCGTGACCGGCGCTGGTCTGGATAGAAGACGGGATTTGGTGTGTCTTATTTTCACGGATGAGGTTGCGAATAGCAGGCGTTGCAACCATAACTTCTGTCGCAGGAATTCGTCCGGGCTGTCCGGCTCTCGGCAAGAGCTGCTGGCAGACAATTGCCTGAATCGTGTTTGCGATCTGAATACGAACCTGCTCCTGTTGTCCGGGAGGGAATACGTCAACCATTCGGTCAATGGATTCACCGGCGCTGTTGGTGTGCAGAGTTGCAAACACCAAGTGGCCTGTTTCTGCTGCAGTAATCGCCAATGCGATGGTTTCCGTATCGCGCATTTCACCGACCAGGATAACATCCGGGTCTTCGCGGAGGGCTGCTCTTAGAGCGTTTTGGAACGCCTTCGTGTCCTGCCCTAGTTCCCGCTGGTTGATGATGGATAACTTATGAGGGTGCAAATATTCGATTGGGTCTTCGATCGTCAAGATATGAACTGCTCGTTCCATGTTGATCTGGTGGAGCATAGCAGCCAAAGAAGTAGACTTACCATGACCGGTAGGCCCCGTACATAGCACCAATCCGCGCTTTAGTCGTGTTAATTCGACAAGTATCGGCGGCAGGTTCAATTCGGCAATGGTCGGAATTCGCGCGGGAATTAAACGGAAAGCGACCGCAATAGCGCCTTTATCGCGAAAAACGTTCACACGGAAGCGGGCTAATTTGCCAAGAGCATACGATAAGTCAAGTTCCAACGTCGATTCAAACCGTTGTATCTGCTCATCCGTTAAGACATCATAGATCATACGAACGGTATCGTTTGGTGTGGCCTTCTCGTAATTCAACCTTATAAGCTGACCGTCGACACGGATCGTTGGCTCAGCGCCAACCAAAAAGTGAAGGTCGGATGCGCCCTTTTCGACCACGATTCGCAAAAGATCATCAATGTGAATGGATTCAAGTGACCTTGGTTTCATCCCAGTCGTTGCGACGGCAGTCGCCATTTCAGCCTTAGCCGTCTCACTCATTGCAACCGGATCAAGTCCAGGGATTGGCGCCGCTTTTATGCTATCAGTATCCACCGGCTGAGCGCCGGTAATATCAAAATCAGGTTGAATATCGCTCACGTATAACAGCCTCCGTTCTTACTAATGCGTAATGAGTATTGTGATTTTCTGATTACGAAATACTCACTACGTAATCCACACTAAATTTCCTATCCATAGCCGGCGGTAAAGACAACGCGCATGACTTCTTCAGGAGTGGTAATGCCTTCGAGTACCTTAAGCAAACCATCCTCGCGAAGCTCTCTCATGCCATTTGCTTTGGCCGCTTCTTTAATATCTGCAAGCGGAGCGCGTCTAACAACCATCTCCGCAATTTCAGCATTCATCGTCATCAGTTCGTAAAAACCAATTCGACCTCTATAACCGGTTTGTCGACAATTATCGCACCCGCGACCGCGTGATAGCACCACTTTCGCTTCCGGATCAACCACTTTGAAGCCAAAGCGCCGCAGGTCGATCTGACGAACCTCATAGTGTTCCTTACACTCCTGGCAAACCTTTCGGCCAAGCCGTTGAGCCAACACTCCGATAACCGTTGCGGAAATCAAGTAAGGCTCAACACCCATATCAATCATTCGGATAACAGCCGATGGAGCATCGTTGGTGTGCAAGGTTGAAAGCACAAGGTGTCCGGTCAATGAGGATTCAACAGCGATTTCAGCCGTTTCAAGGTCGCGCATTTCACCGACCATGATGATGTCCGGGTCTTGGCGCAAGAAAGAGCGCAGTGCATTACCAAACCCCAATCCCGCTTTCTTGTTGACCTGCACCTGCGTGATTCCGCTGAGTTGATACTCAACCGGATCTTCAATCGTCATGATATTTCTCTCGACAGAGTTCAGCTTATGAAGAACCGAATACTGGGAAGTAGTCTTTCCGGAACCGGTAGGCCCGGTAGAAAGTACCATTCCGTTTGGCTGGAGAACGAGTTCTTCCAATCGAGCCTGGGTCTCGGCAGAAAAGCCAAGTTTACTCATACCAAGTAAAACGCTGGTCTTATCGAGGATACGCATAACAATCTTTTCGCCAAACATCGAAGGTATCGACGAAACACGAAGGTCATATTCCTTACCTTCATGCTTGATACCGATACGGCCGTCTTGCGGTACACGGCGTTCGGCGATATTCATCTCAGACATAATCTTATAGCGCGAAATAAGCGGCGCTTGAATTGGCTTTGGCACGCGCATAACTTCAATCAAAACACCGTCTACACGGTATCGGACACGCACATCACGCCTATCAGGTTCAATATGAATATCAGTTGCTCTATCTTCAATGGCCTTCTGAATGATAACGTTGGCCATCTTGATAATCGGCTGTTGCTGTGCCAAGCTCTCAGCTTCAGCATCCTCAACATCATCACCATCTCTGCTGGACTGACCCGCCATTGCCATTTTGGCAGCAGCAGCAAGAGAGGCATTAGAGTCGGACTGGGCTGATGCTACCGCAGGAACGACTGCAGCATTAGTTGGCGCCCCTGCGCCATTTGCTCCACCACTATCATCACTGACTTTATAAGCGCGAGCAATCGCATCCTGGATAGCGCCTGGAGCGGCTAAGACAGGCACAATTTTACAACCAGAAACCATTTGGAAATCGTCAATAGCCCGGATATTATTGGGGTTAGACATCGCAACAAATAGTCGCTGACCATCACGTTTTACAGGTAGGGCATTGTTGTTTCGAACGATATGCTCTTTTACGATGTTAAGGACTGCCGCATCGAATTGGAACTTATCTAAATCAACAAACTGCAGGTCAATTTCGAGCGCCTTACACTCATAAACATCCCGTTCAGTCGCAAAACTAAGGTCAAGTACGACCTGCCCTAGATCCTTGCTGCCTGTTTGCTGCTGAACCTGACGCACCTCATCAAGCTGCTCGGAGGTTATATAACCCTTTCCCAGCAATATTGCGCCTAAGTCTTTGCGAAGAGGCATCGCCATATTCATCCACTCCCGTACCGTTAAATGCCTTTAATCATGACCTTCACGATGCAGGCATCGGTTCAATTGGTTACGAAACGTATCAACCGCTTTTCAAAAATCCCTGATAGCTCTTCAACTGCAGGTTCAACCTGAGTTTCAAAGACAAGTATCCCTTAGGTTTCAGGGCATGTCTCACATTAAGTGAGACAACTTAGCAACGCTTTACGCATGACATCTACGGGCGCCTTTTGTTCTGTCCAAAGCTCGAAGGCTTCTGCGCCCTGCTGCACCAACATCTCTGCGCCATTCATCGTGCGATATCCAAGTTGCTTTGCAGCTTTTAGAAGCTGCGTCTCCAGCGGATGATAGATAAGGTCATAAATAATAGATGAATAAGGCATGTTTCTTATCTCTACCGCCGGGACCTGATCCACGATTGGATGCATCCCTATTGGTGTACAGTTTACGAACAAAGACGTCACTTGCAGCGCATCATTTACTGCAGTTGCGTTGTCGCTAACCACCTCTATTTGATTGTACCCCGCGCCGCTTTCGTTCAAACTTCGGGCTAACATCTCGGCGCGTTCTCTCGTACGATTATGAATCACTACACGCCATTTCTGGCGCTGCAGCGCAGATGCTACCGCCCTTGCGGAACCTCCTGCGCCGTATATAAAGGCCGTTCGCCCATTCCCTTCAGCTTCCTTGCCGAGAGAACGGACAAAGCCGACACTATCAGTATTTAGTCCCCTCAGTTTACCACGATCATTGATTATAGTGTTGACCGCGCCAATCCTGTGGGCATCCTCCGAGACTTCGGATAGATAGGGTATCACGTTTTCTTTGTGTGGCACCGTTACATTGACGCCTATAATCCCCAATGATTTCACTCCTTTCAATGCTTCCGGTATTTCTTCCGGAGAGACCTCGAAAGGAACATAGACCCAATCCATCTCAAGAGCTTCAAAAGCAGCGTTGTGCATCGCAGGCGACAAGGAGTGTTTGACAGGGAATCCCATCACTCCCACCACTTTTGTAGTTCCTCGTGTAA
>JBAXQP010000175.1 GCA_037131655.1 bacterium
TCCGAAAGAGTGCTTTTCCAACGGCTGCATTTCCACGGTGGACGTGTTGTTTCCGCAAGCGCCGTTCTATCGGGCAAACCGCGAGGGCTCCATCTCATCCAAGGGATTGGAGCTGGTTTTATTCCTGATGTGCTCGACACGAAAATTATCGATGAGATTATCCAAGTCGACGACCAGGAAGCAATCGAAATGGCTCGTCGATTAGCGCGAGAGGAAGGCATCTTAGCAGGAATTTCTAGCGGCGCCGCCACTCACGTCGCCGTTAAGGTTGGAAAGCGCCCTGAAAATGCCGGTAAACTTATCGTAGTGATCCTCCCAAGCACTGGAGAACGCTACCTATCCACCCCTCTCTTCGCAAACCTACCCGAAGAGAAGTAGCAAGCCAGCTAATTGTTAACGTTGACTTTTAATGTCACTTCGCTCGCCTGGTGATTGAAATTGAATTCCAGCAACGGGGTAGGCAATAAAGGATATCAGATGCGGCTTTCAGTTTTGATTGTTAATTGGAATACTCGTGACCTGCTTAGAGCTTGCCTTCAGTCGCTCGATATGTACCCGGCGAGCGGGGGGCAGGAGGTGATTGTCGTCGACAATGCTTCCTCGGATGACAGCGCCGAGATGGTTAAGTGCGAGTTCCCGAATGTAAAACTCATTGCAAGTGATAAAAACCTTGGCTATGCGGCGGGCAACAACACTGCAATAAAAGCCGCTACGGGTGATTATCTTCTGCTGCTAAATCCCGATACGGAAATCAAGCCGGATAGCCTTGAACGCGCTATTGAATACTTCAAAACACACCCGCAAGTCGGCGCGGTTGGGGTTAAGCTCATCTACCCAAACGGAAACCCCCAATCATCCTGCCGTTCTTTCCCAACTCCTCTGGCAGTGATGTGGGAGTATCTTGGTTTCTCCCGTCTTTTCCCAAAAAGCAAAGTTTTCGGAGCCTACCGGATGACTTGGTTTAACTATAACGAAGAAATTGAAGTCGACCAGCCAATGGGCACATTTCTTCTCATCCCCGGCTATGCCATGGATGCGGTCGGCTTAATGGATGAAGATTTCCCCATTTTCTTTAATGACGTCGATTGGTGCAAAAGGGCGAAGAAGAGCGGTTGGAAAATTATGTTCCTGCCCAATATAGAAATCATTCATCACGGCGGCGAAAGCACTCGACAGGTTAAGAAAGCAATGATCTGGGAATCTCATAGAAGCCTCCTCTGCTTCTACCGCAAACACTATTCCCCACTCTGGCGCCTTCTTCTGGCTCCGATAGTCTATGCCAACGCTTTTATTCGAGCACGTGGGTGGGATAAAGGGTTTGTGGGTAGCTAAATGAAACAGGGACCGATTTCGCGGTCCCTGTGCGTGTGGAGGACGCTCTTGCTGTTAGTTACCTATGCTACCGAAGTTATTGATGACTAATAGAAAGTCTAAGTCATCCGTTTTATCGTCGCCGTTGCCGTCGCCTAAGAGTTTATTAACAGGATCGGTTGAACCGAAGTTGTTGATGACTCTCAGGAAGTCCAGGTCATCGATCTTGTTGTCACCATTATTGTCACCGCACTGCAGGTTGAACGTGCCGGAATTAAACGCCGGGGTATTGCCCACAAGTGTCTTGCTCAATGTCATCGCTGCCTTTACCATCACTGTATGGGAGCCGGTAGAAGGTAGGGTCACTGTGAAGGTACCGCTGGAACCGCTACCCGTGAGGGTTTTGGTAGTAGGAGAGCCATCTACTGTTACCGTCACAATCGGCAAACTCACCCCCATATACCCGAGGAGGTTGACCGTGCCGGTGAAAGTCACGGTCGGAGGAACTGTGCCGTTAATCAGGTGGAATAGGATGCCGTGTCCAGCTTCCTGTCGCCAAGCACCCGTGCCGTTCCCCGAGTTGCTGAAGTTGACCGAGCCGTCTGAAGATTCGCGAGTGTTTAGCACACTGAAACTCTGCGATTCGGCCGCGCCACCTGGTGTAGAAGCGGCTCCTACGACCAGAAGGTATTGCCCTGCAGACAAGTTTTTTGAGGCGAAAACAGACGAATACCAATAGTCAGCAACCCCCGGGCCGGCTTGCATTGGGAATGTATTCTTGCTTCTGGCCGGAGCCTTTAACAAGCCTACTGATTTATCACGAAGCGCAGATTTGACAAAGGGCAAAGTTAGTACCTCTGCCAGCGCTACTTGAGCAGCGCCAAGAGGCGCACTCGGGCTTCCGGTATACAAGTAGATACCAACCCACACTCGACCAGGCGTTAAATCACCACATGATTGGACCGAGAGACCAATCTGGTTCAGTGTCAACGCTGTGCCCAGAGTGAATTTAGAAGCATACCACTTGGCTCCATCTGCTGTATTGCCGCCAGGGATTGGAAAGAAATCGGTCAATCTTTCGCTATCAAATCCGATGCCGATGCTGGCTTGACCTGTTGTGAGACTGGCGGGTCCGAAGACTACCGATCCTGTCGTAGTCTGTGTCTGGCTAAAAGCGGTTGTCACGCAAATCGCGAAGACTAACAAACTACCTATTATCTTTTTCATAATTTATCTCCCTTCTCATTCTATTGTCACGAAACACAGATAGCGGACACGGGTTATGGCTGGTGCAAACCTGTGTACTCACCGTTGACCATGTCGCGCGCTTTCAGAATGATCTCGCCGCCATCTTCATTCCCTGCGGTAAATAAGGTAAGAGTACCGTTTTGCGGGGAAGTGGTAAAGGCATCAGATCGGAATGATCGCAGCCACAGGTTGTTGGTTTTGGGCAAGAAGGCGCCTGCCAGTCCGGCATATCGACTGCGGAAGCTGAGCGCACGCTGCTCTTGCGGGGTTGTATTGTTGTCGGGGTTGATAGCGCGGAAAATCAGTTGGATATCAGCCCAAATCGGATAGCTACCAAAGACATCTGAGTAACCGGGGTTCGCGAAATTCGAGCCAAACTTCGGGTTACTGTCAAATGGGGACTTGGCTAGCGGATCAACTCCATCTACCATAAGGTAGTGAACGTAGTTACCGTCAATAGCGGAGGAAGTGTCGGACGTTGCGCCGTTCTGAGCAAACTTAGGAGTGTTCCAGAAGGTATAGCCAATCGAGTAATCGACGTTCTTGACGGCTATGAGCATACGGCCATCGCCTGCAACTCTACCACCGTTGGCGGGAAGTACTGCAGGAGGTGAATAGGGCGAGCCGGCAGTCGTCGCGCCGGTATCAACCCTGCCGGTTAGGCGAGGATCGCCGACGTTGTTGCCACGACCTGGGCGTGATGTTGCAGGCAGATTGAAGAGGTATTCCTGACTTCTGCCTTTGCCTTGCATAAGACATTCTTCAAAGGTTAAATATGTTCCGGAGATTGGTTCGCGCTGGAAAGCAGCAATAGGAGTCGCGTTGGCAACCGCAAGCGCCTCATCGAAATTGACTTGTGAGAGGCCAAGGGTTCGCAAGCCGCGAACAAATGAACCGACCTCGCCCCAGTACTTGTAAAAACCACTAAATATCCTCGAGAGTTCAAGGGAGGTAATGTTACATGTGGCATCCAGCCCTCTTTTAACGTTATCGTTTGGGTTAGTGGGACTAAGTGTTTGGCTGGCTGAATGGGTCTTCATAATGATGACCACTGGCTGCGCGTCAAAGCTGAACGGGTAAGCAGGCGCTAGGCCGGTAGTCGGAGTCAGAGCGAGCGACTTGGTGGAGCCGCTGCCGCCGTCGGCGAAGAGTAGTGGTGATGTTTCGGTGAAGGTATAACTCGCCCCACCCGGAGTTGTGAAAGTTCCATTGAGGAAGCGGCTCTGAACATCAATAACTGTTCCCGCGCCGACTTCCGAACCGGCAACATTAACTTGGAGTTGATTAGCGGCAGCAGCCGCCAGTATCTGGCTTTGGTATCCAGCAGCAACAGTGGTGCCACCTAACGAACCGACGCCAGTGAAGTTGAACAGGGTTAAGTAGTAGCCGAGAGGGGCTAAGGCATGGCGAATACCGATGCCGGAGTCCGTCTGCATCGCAACGAACACGTATAATACGCTGGGATTGCTCTGTGCATCGCCGGCTACCACGATATGGGCAGCGCTGACGCTAGCGCGGTCGTCAAAAGTGAATGCACCGTTCCAGAGGCGACCAACTCCGCTAACAGTAATGTCCTCGTCACCGAGGTAGTAGTAGAGATTGCCTCCGGGAGCGCCAAGATTGGCTTCAGTATACTGAGCCTGTTTGACGTTTCCGTAGTTGCCGGAGTTACCACTTTCAATAATCACAGGGACAACCGTGGTTGGTCCTGAGTACTGTACAGGAAGTGCACGAGGCGTCCGGGGATTAAATTTGCCTGCCATTGCGGACAGTGCAAACAAGCCGATTACCGCAACCAATATGGCGGTGCGAATTCCAAGGCGAGATACAAGGCAGTTGTTTTGTAGTGTCATTTTTCCATTTCCTTTCTTCTGTGTGTTTCTTTTCTTCTGTGTGTTTCTTTTGCTTTTCTCAAAGCCTCGCGTTTGAGCGACATAGTCACGATGCGTTTGAGTTTGGCGTCAGGTGGACAGATCGCCTGTATTAACAGACGAGATGTTCCATTTATGTTAATTCGGAAAACCCATGCAGTCTGCCGAATGTTTGGCGCAGAGCGCATTAGTATGAGGAGCCGTTGTTGTAACGCCATGTCGTAACATTGACGCCGATCCTGGCTACTGGAGCTGCATGTTCGTTCCAGGGCGTTGCCTTTTCCAGGGCAGCCGTAATGTCCTGCGCATAATTATTAGATGAGCGATCAGTCGGAAGCGGGACAAAACGGGCATGACCGTCTGCCATCGCCATTACGAGTCCGGAGTGATGAGGAAGCCTTTTCGATCCGGCTTGTTGCCCTTGTACTAGTCGACAGGTATCCCAAAGGAAAACGTAGCTGCAATATGTCCACTTCGTCTGCGTGTCTTTTAGCCCGTTCCAAGCCTTTCCCCGTTGAGTCACTAAGTTCACTGATCCAGAAGCATAACCTTCCGTTAGCCAGATAAAATCCGCAGATCTTTCAAGCTTGGAAAGACGTATTGATGTACGAGTTCCTGGAGCCATTCCTGGACCTGTCACGTTTGCGTTAAATAGGTAGCTAACCGGACGTCCTTTGTCGGTTGGAATATCATGCTTGTTCGGAACGTAATCCGAATCCGAGGGACAACCGTATACCCCGCCGTTCTTGACGTATGGGTAGATGGCATTCTGCCACTCAGATGTGGAAGGTTGTGAATTCTGAGCTGTTTCCAGGTAAGCCCAGCCTGCAAGCGGGTGTGCCTCAGAATAATCAATACTGTATTGCGAAACAGCCAGGCCCAACTGCTTCATATTGTTGATGCAAGAAGTTAGTCGTCCCTTCTCGCGAGCCGACGCAAAAACTGGAAAGAGAATGCCGGCAAGGATCACAATTATCGCGATCACTACCAGAAGTTCGATAAGCGTAAAACCTTTCTTAAATTTCGTCACTCTTTAAATTCCTCCAAGTGTGTTTTTGTCCTTCCCTCACATTATTCATCAATAATGTTAAGCGAGTATTAAAGAAATATTAAGAGATGATTAAAGAATTCCATAAAAAATAAATTTATATATGAAAGAATGACTCTCAAGTGCTTAGATTTATTAATATTAGGTTTTCTTAACATTTTCTTAACAATTAGTGTGCTGCCTTGGACTTAAAAATGATTTAGAAGTTTGAATGATTTCCCTGATAACCATAACCGTTGTAACATCCATATGCTTGGTTTCGCATTGATCTAGCAGAAGCGAAGGTACACTTGTTATATAGTAGGAATGTGAATATCTGTAATGAGAAAGGCGGTTGGGTAATATGGTGAATAATCCTAAAGTGCCGGTTCCAACATTGGAACGGTTGTCAATCTATTTGCGTTTCCTTCATGCCTTAAAGG
>JBAXQP010000176.1 GCA_037131655.1 bacterium
GCGGTGGCGGTCGTAGCAGCGGTGGCTATGGCGGCGGCGGCGGCGGTCGTAGCAGCGGTGGCGGCGGCGGCGGCGGTAGCCGCTGGTAAACCCTACCAGTTTGCTTTTTTGAAAGCGCAGGGACTTCCTTAGGGAAGTCCCTGTTTCTTTTTTTTCTAGACACATCAATAATCCACATGTTAAACTTAAGAAGAGGCAGAATTGATTCATGTGGTGGTCGGCACGACTTCCCTTAAGCTAATTGCCTATTTCAAAATTCGTTAAAAACACAAACAGATGATTATCAAGAAATCAGGAATTGTCGAACAAGTAATAGCAGATCGAACAGGCGCACAGGAAATAGAAGTGGTGGCCGATAACGAACACCGATACGCCATAAACTATCCGGCGCTAACCGGCATAGTGAAGGTCGGCGATAGAGTTATCCTCAACACAACCGCCACGGCTCTTAACCTTGGCACGGGTGGGTTTGATTTCGTTATTCATATCGACCGCCAGGATGTACCAACGCAGACGAATGGGCATTTAATGAAGCTGCGTTACACTCCCCTTCAATTCGGGATGCAGGCCGGTGAAGAGAAATATGCCGACCTTATGCCTGAGGGTTTGGACGGGACACCTGTAATCGCTTGCTGCCTCCACAGCCAAATTGCCTCCGTCGCCTTTGCCGTTCGTTCTATTCGCCCTAATGCCATAATCGCTTACGTTATGACCGACACCGCTTCCCTTCCTCTTGGGTTTAGTAAGCTAGTACCAGCGCTAAAAGAGGCTGGAATGCTGTCGGGCGTTATTACATGCGGTCAAGCCTTTGGCGGTGATATTGAAGCTGTGAATGTCTATAGCGCATTGCTCTTAGCCAAATGTGCGCTCAAAGCGGATGTGATTATTGTTTCACAAGGACCGGGAAATGTTGGAACGGGCACTCCGTGGGGATTTTCAGCAGTAGATCAGGGACAGACACTCAATGCGACTGCCAGTCTTGAAGGCAAGCCTATCTGCTGTCTTAGAATTGGCTTTGCCGATAAGCGACAAAGGCACGTTGGTATCAGCCATCATTCGATTACGGTTCTAAAGCAAATCGCCCTTTCTCGCTGCCTGATACCTTTGCCCAGTCTTCCGAAAGAACAAATGCAGTCAATTCTTACCGAAATCAAAGATAGTTGTCTAACCGAGACGCATGACATTCGAGTAGTAGATACCGATGGCGTTTTCGAGGAGCTTATAATGTCCGGTCTACCCCTTTCCACAATGGGTCGAACGCCTAAAGATGACCCGGCCTTCTTTAAAGCCTGCCTGGCTGCCGGTCTTGTTTTGGAATAAAGGTGATTATTTATGAACCTAAAAGAAACTCTTATCAAATCAGAGGAAATCTATAAAGGTCGTGTAGTCAGTTTGCGAGTGGATACCGTCCAAGTACCCGATGGCCGCACTACTACCCGTGAGGTTGTCGAGCATCGCGGCGCCGTCGCTATTGTGCCGCTTCTTGGCTTAGATAAAGTCCTGATGGTTCGCCAATACCGCCGAGCCGTAGATGATGTGTTGATTGAAATCCCCGCCGGAACTCTTGAACCAGGTGAAGCCGTCGAAATCTGTGCCGCCCGTGAACTTGAAGAAGAAACCGGTTATGTTGCCGGTAAAATCGAACCGCTCTTCAGCCAATACCTCGCCCCTGGCTATTCACAGGAAGTGCTCCACGTCTTCCTCGCCCAAGATCTTCGAAAAACCAAGCAGAATACAGAAGGGGATGAATTCATCGAAGTGTTGGAGGTCAAAATCTCAGACATCTACTCGATGATACAAAAAAAGCAAATTAAGGACGCCAAAACCATCGCAGGGTTGTTGATGACACTTAGAATTCTCGACAAGTAACTGTCTATCAAGCAGAAACAGGACGTTTTGTGTCATAGTATCAGGGTTATAATAAAATATTTACATGTCCGAGCAGGAAGGAGCGAATTTTATGGATCGTCCACAAATTCCAGTTTTCGAGAGAACAGGTAACAAACCAAAGGTTATGCGTAATGAAGGGTTCATCCCGATTGCGCTCAGCCGACAAGATAAAGACGCCTTATCCTTACAAGCCAAAGCAACGGATTTAGCCATAGCTCTACGAGCTGTCGGCACCTCCGGTGTTGTTGAGCTTGTTGAAGATACGGAGGCGGGAGGCAAGTTCCTTTGTATCGCCCGTGAGATTCAGCGTCATCCAATTAGCCACAAATTATTGAATGTCAGCTTCCAGGAAGTGACGCAAAAGCAGCGAATTCACATGACCATTCCTGTGGTCTTAGTGGGTACGCCAAAAGCAGTTGCAACTGGAGCCGGTATGCTTCTCCAAACATTCGAGCATATTGACGTAACCATTCAAGCCACCTCAGCGCCGGAGCATATCGAAGTTGATGTCTCAGAGATGGAATTAGACCACGCGCTCCATATATCCGACATCGTCCTACCCGAAGGCGCGGTTTCTAACACTCCTCCCGAAACAGTTATCGCGACTCTAACACTTCCTAAGGCAAGAACTGAAGAGACAACAGAAGCTGAAGCTCCTGCTGTGACCCCTGCTGCCGAATAATAATATTTCAAAGAGTTCCGGCAAGTTGCCGGAACTCTTTTTTATTAGTGCATCTCTTTATCGCCAAGCAGCGTTTGAAGGTAGTTGAGTTGGCCGAAGTGATAAGTTGTGTTCCAATAATGCATCATCATAATATCGGCCATCGAGCGCACCATGCCTCCGCCGAAGGGAAGCACGATGGTATGCTGAAGATCTGAGTCGGGGAACTCGCGGATAGCCTTATACAACTCTTCGCTGTTATTACGGCAAATTTCTTCACATTCCTCCAACGTCTCCCACTTGCTTCGCTCTTCGATGGCTTTTACCATCACATCATGTGTAAAAGGCGGCATCTGACGAGTTAGAAGCATTGGCACTGCGATAAGAGGGAATTGCGCGCACTCTTGCAAAATACTCAAAGTGCTACGGCCGTTATCCATCGGTTTCCAATTCAGTTTATCCTCTGGAACCGCTCTGGCAGTTCGAAACAGGTCTTCCACTGCGCGTTCGGTAGTTTGGATGACATAATCTTGAAATCGCATACGAGCCTCCTTGTCCAATTACAAATAGTGTATCAGATTGGTACAATAACGGCAAGTATGAAATTAAAGGAAAAATATGCGCGAACTT
The DNA here is from genome assembly GCA_037131655.1 of bacterium. Taxonomy (NCBI): domain Bacteria; species bacterium. The sequence continues at coordinate 3,182 of JBAXQP010000176.1, forward strand.
AATTGCGACATTTTAATTGCCGGTGGTGGGACTGGCGGTACGGCTGCAGCCCTGCATGCGGCTCATTTAGGAAGTAAAGTGATTCTTCTTGAGGAAACTGATTGGCTGGGCGGTCAATTAACGGCTCAAGGAGTATCGGCGCTGGATGAGCACCCCCATATCGAGTATTTCGGCGCCACACAAAGCTATTATCAGCTTCGAAATGCCATCCGGCAGCATTATGCCCGCGAGTACCGGCTTGCCCCGCGAGCTTATGACAGACCCGAATTCAACCCCGGCAACTGTTGGGTCACAAAATGTGCATTCGAGCCGACTGTCGCGGTCGCGAAAATCAAAGAGATGTTGGCTCCCTTAAAAGATAAGTTGGACATAATATATTTCGCCCAGGTTATCGAACTCAAAATGCAAGGCGACCGGATTGAGTCAGCCTTAATTCGACTTGCCGGCTCAACGGAAGAAGTCATTAAGGTCAAGGCTAGTTGCTTTATTGACGCCACCGAGCTTGGTGATCTGCTGCCCCTTGCTGATGCTGAGTATGTGCTGGGACGCGAAAGCAAAGCGGAGACCGGCGAACCCGATGCCTACGATACGCCCGATCCCGACTGCATCCAAAGCTTTACTTTCCCTTTCATCGTCGAATGGCGGCCAGGCGATAACCACACGATCGAAAAGCCCATCGACTATGAGGCGCTCAAAACGCTACAACGATACAGCTTCAAAGACAACGTAATCGAGGACCTTTTTGAAGGCCAGTGGTCGCTTTGGACCTACCGGCGACTGCTCGCTGCAGAGAACTTCGATGACGCGAGCATCCCGTTTGATGTGTGCTTAATAAACACTGCCAGTAATGATTATCGCGGCCCGGCTGCGCTTGGTAAATCACCTGAAGAAGCTGCGCGAGTTCTGGCTGAAGCCCGCCGAGCCTCCCTTGGCTACCTCTATTGGATGCAAACGGAAGCTCCTCGCAGTGATGGCAAGGGCTTCGGTTATCCCGAGTTAAAGCTCCGAAAAGACCTATTAGGAACCGACGACGGCATCTCCAAAACCGCTTACTTCCGAGAATCGCGAAGAATGAAGACATTGGATACGATAAAGGAGCAGGATGTGGTCGTCAGGGATGGCAACGGCAATCTACTCAACCCCGGCCCACGCGCTAAAGAATGTTGGGATACAGTTGGTATCGGCTGGTACAACCTTGATTGCCATCGTTCGGCAACAGGTGATCCGGGACGTTATTGGCCTACCCGCCCCTTCCAAATCCCATTAGGCGCCCTTATCCCAGTGCGCATCGAAAATTTAATCCCAGCCTGCAAAAACATCGGCACTACCCATCTTTCCAACGGTTGCTACCGATTACACCCAGTAGAATGGGCCATCGGCCAAGCAGCAGGAACGATTGCGCACTTCAGTCTGGAAGAAACCGCCTCGTTAAAAGCTATCTACGAAGATCGCTCTAAGGTCAAAGACCTCCAGCGCACTCTCTTAGCCTGGGGCGCGCCGCTGTATTGGTACGTCGATGTCCCCATAGGCGATGAAGTATTCTCGATTATCCAACAGCTTGCCATAGAAGGCCGTTTCAAAAAAGACCCCGCTCCCGACCTCCGCTTCAGACCGGACGACCCGCTAACCCTTGAAGAAGCTTTAATTTGGGGAAACAAAGACCTAACCGACATGCCTCGAAGATATGCAGCGATGGACTTGGGATTTGATCTATAGCTGGATAACTGCCAAAAACTCGTTGGTGACATCGTTAGCAAACAGTAGACCGGAATGGGTGAGGCGCAGGTTGTTGCCGTCGTATTCGAGGTGACCGCGGTGCATTTCTTTGCCTATTACCGGTTCGATTATTTTGCGAACAGGGAGGTCATAGCGGGCTTCTAATTCGGAGACTTGAATACCTGATGTGAGGCGAAGACCGAGCATGATGGTTTCGCCTAATGATTCCATTCGCGAAAGTGATTCCTTTGTACCCACAATACTTTGCCCACTTGCCATTCTATCTATATAGCGGCGAGGATGCTTGAGATTCTTCCAACGAATATTATCCACATAAGAAACCGCCCCAGGACCGAAGCCAATATACTCTTTATTATGCCAATAGACTAAATTGTGGCGGCACTGGCAGCCACTCTTGGCATAATTGGATACTTCATACTGCTCATAACCCGCCTGCGGAGCCATGAGTATAGAGGTTTCAAACATCGACATCTCGTCGTCTTCAGCGGGCAATTTGAGCGTGCCACGCTTCGATCGTTTATAAAAGGCCGTATTAGGTTCCAATATGAGGTCATAAAGTGCGAGGTGTTCGGGGGCAAGGTCGATTGCCTGCTTTATATTGCTCTCCCAAAGGCTCAAAGTCTGCTCAGGCAGGCCGAATATAAGATCGAGATTAAGATTATCAAATCCCGCCGATCGAGCCAATTCCACCGCCTCAACTGCTTCCTGGGAGGAATGAATTCGCCCAATTCGTTTTAGCTCCTCATCATCGAACGACTGCACCCCAAAGCTCAAGCGATTAAACCCGGCCTTTCGCATAGATTGGAGCTTGCTTAAATCCACCGTCCCCGGATTAGCCTCAGCGGTAATTTCAACCTCATTTTCTACGGTAAAATTATTGTTTATGGCTTGAAGAATGCGGGCTAATTGTTCCCCACTCAAAACAGTGGGCGTCCCCCCGCCGAAAAAGATACTCGGCACA
>JBAXQP010000177.1 GCA_037131655.1 bacterium
CACTCGGTTTGTCGGAACGTATGGCACGCGTGTCTTTGACCCAATGGGTTAGTGAAGGTTGGATAGTAGTCTCCAACCCGTCTCGCCGCTCCCGCAGATATGCACTCCGCGAAGATCTTCGAAGCTACATTGATTCCTTATGATCTATGAGATACCAAATGAGGCTTTACCCACAATCTTTCCCACCCCTCGCTATATTTTTAGATGTAAATAACACATTAGGAAAGCGCTTCTCTGTGTTTGTTGGCTTGACTTTCGGGCGGGATTCCAGTATATTGATAGTGCGTAAAACCTCTTTGCAGAGGACTTGCGCACCCCATTTTCGGCTGGGTTCCGAAAGTACCATTAGAGCGATAATGCGATTACCCTTATTTGAGTACAAAGTAGGATGTATTGTCATCGTTCTATAATAATCTTATTTGATTGGAATTGTTTCAATCGCGGAGGAAAGGTCTTTGAACGGATTCAAAGTTCGCGGTGGAGCATCACTTCACGGTGTTGCGCGAGTTGGCGGCAGCAAGAATGCGGCGTTAGCGCTGTTAGCGGGCGCGTTATGTGTCGAGGGCGAAGTTGTACTCCATAACTTCCCTGCGGTCAGTGACGTGTTGCTGATGGTTGATTTGTTACGTCTGATGGGCGTTAAAGCTGAACGTAATGGCGATACACTCTGGATGGATGTACGTGGCCTTAATTGCAGCGAACCTCCCGAGAATTATGTGCGTAAAATGCGCGCCTCTTTTTATCTGATGGGCCCACTTCTTGCCCGGCTTGGGCGAGCTAAGATGCCGGTCCCTGGTGGTTGTCAGATAGGAACCCGGCCAGTCGATTACCATATAAAAGGCTTGCATCAGTTAGGCGCGGAAATAACTCAGACCCAAGGCGCTTATGAAGCTGTTGCCAGTCAACTTGTCGGCGCGGAGATTTATTTTGATTTCCCAAGCGCGGGCGCAACTCAGCATTTAATGACAGCCGCTGTTTTGGCTGAAGGCAATACACTTATCCAACATGCTGCGATGGAACCGGAAGTCCTTGATTTAGCCTATTTCCTCAATCGAATGGGCGCAAGAATAGAGGGAGCGGGAACGAATACGATTACAATTCAGGGCGTTCGCAAATTGCAAGGCGGCGAATATTCGTTGATCAGCGACCGTGTCCAAGCAGGAAGTTATCTCTTGGCTGGCGCAATCACTCATGGGGATGTGACAGTCGAAGGGGTTCATCCTGAGCATCTTCAGCCGCTCAATCTCAAAATGCGCGAATGTGGCGTGAATGTGACCGAAGGGAATGATTGGGTACGGGTTCAAAATCCCAATCGCCATAACGCGACCGACATTACAACGATGCCTTTCCCCGGTTTTCCAACTGATCTGCAGCAGCCGATGTGTGCTTTTCTGACGTTGGCAAACGGCGCCTCGGTAGTTCGAGAACAGGTTTATGATGGCCGCAATAAGCATGTGGGTGAACTCCAGCGCATGGGCGCTGACATAAAGGCCACTGATGGACGTACATTTATTATTAATGGTGTTGACCGCCTTACCGCAGCTAGAGTGGAAGCTCATGACTTGCGGGGTGGAGCAGCCATGATAATAGCAGCTTTGGCTGCTGAAGGCGAGAGCCTGGTTAGCGGCGCGGAATATGTTGACCGTGGCTACCAAGGATTTGAAGAAGCTCTCAATAATTTGGGTGGCTCAATCGAGCGGGTCGCACTGGAAGCGGAGGATTCTGCTGTTGTTTCGAGTACTCCCTGAACTAGGGATAGATTTAGGCACTGCGAATATAATTGTTTATCAACGCGGCAAGGGCATCGTGTTACGAGAGCCAACCGTTGTGGCAATTACTGTCGGCTCTACAGGTCCAAAAAGAATTTTGGCTGTTGGCGAAGAAGCGCGATTAATGCTTGGTCGAACACCAGGTAACATAACCGCCATCCGGCCGTTGAGCGACGGCGTAATCGCCGATTACAGCACAACGCTCAAAATGCTGGAATACATCTTTAACAAATGTTGCGGAAAGCGGCGATGGCTCAAACCCAAGGTGCTTGTGTGCGTTCCGTCCGGCGTAACAAACGTTGAAAAACGAGCCGTTATTCAGGCAGCAACGGAAGCCGGAGCACGCGAAGCATCAACGATAGAAGAGCCGATGGCGGCCGCAATTGGCGCAGGATTGCCCATCAGCACCCCCGGGGGTAATATGGTCGTTGATTTGGGTGGCGGCACAACTGATATCGCTGTCATTTCATTAGGCGGCATCGTTCTTAGCAAGAGCCTGCGTGTTGGCGGTAATAAGTTCGATGCGGCCATTATCCGTCACGTCCGCGCCGCTTATAACTTGATGATTGGTGAAAGAACTGCAGAAGAAATTAAAATGAAAATCGGTTCTGCGTTCCCAATGGAAACTGAAATGCGGATGAACGTACGCGGACGTGATTTGGTTGCAGGCCTACCAAAAACCATCGAGGTGACCTCTGAAGAGGTGCGCGACGCTTTGTCCGAACCGGTAAACGCAATTGTGGAAAAAGTATGCTCGATTTTGGAGGAAACTCCACCGGAACTCGCTTCGGATGTAATCGAGCGCGGCATCTGGCTCACAGGCGGAGGGGCTTTGCTGCGCGGTCTTGATAAATTAATAAGCACCTCAACTGAAATTCCAGTTAGAGTCGCCGATGATCCCTTAAGCTGTGTCGCAATCGGCACAGGGCGGGCTTTGGAAGAAATGCGCACCATTCGTGAAGCGGGTGGGCCAACTCAGTTTTAGGCGTCTACTAGTCAACTCCACGTTATTAGATAAAACAGGAGATGCCACAGGCGCCTCCTGTTTTTCTGTCAGTAGGTTAAAATGAAACTTTTTTATAGCCTTGCAATAGGGGTCGGAATAGTTTCAATATGTTTTGGGGCGGTTAGTACAGCCAAGACGTCCCCCAAAACTCAGGTGCGTCCGAAAACAACACCTGCCTATAAAGATGTTAAGAAGAACCATTGGGCTTATTCATCCGTGCGGAATTTGAAAAAGCGTAAGATAATGGCAGGGCGCACAGTGGGCCGATTTGAAGGCGATAAGCCCATCACACGATACGAGTTTGCAGTGGCGCTCGACCGATTTATCACTCAAGTTGAGGATGGCTTAAAAAAAGCGGGAAATAAATTGAAAGAGACGAAGGTTATTGAAGAACCGAAGCTGTTAACGTCAAAAGACCATTGGGCTTATAGCTCGATGAAGCGTCTTGCTGTTTATGGCTATCTGCCTGTAAGTTCAAAGGTGCTTCATGGCCCTGGTGATACGTTGAACGCGAAAGAAATTGGGCAATCACTTGCTCAGGTCGTGATAAGAATAAACGACTTAACAATTAAGGAACCTTATGAACGTAGTCAGACAACGCCGGACGGTTCGGAAGGTTCGCTGTCAAAGTCAGAATGACAGCATCCTATCTGAAGCCCCGGCGTAACCCGACCGGGGTTTTTTTGTTAGTGTAATGAAGATACTAAAGCGATGGCGAAGAAGTAAGCTGATGTTGGCATTGGCGGTTATTGGCCCAGGCATTATCGTGGGCAACGCCGATAACGACCCCAGCGGCATATATGGGTACTCGGTAGCCGGAGCTTCCTATGGGTATGGGATGCTTTGGATGCTTGCGCTCATCATCATTAGCCTGTACGTCATCCAAGAAATGTGCGCGCGAATGGCGATAGCTACCGGCAAGGGGTTAGCCGACTTAATTCGCGAAGAATTTGGAATTAAAATCGCTCTGCTTGCGATGGTTACCCTTTTTATCGCTAACTTTAGCACAACCATTTCCGAGTTTGCCGGTATAAGCGCTGCTGTAGGATTGCTATTTAAGCCAGGGATCCATCGTTTCCTTATGCCCCTGCTCACTTTCGTTATTTGGATAATTGTCATGCGCGGCTCATATCGAGGGGTTGAGCGGATTCTGCTTGCCGCTTCGTTTATTTATCTCAGTTATGTTGTCACTGCTGTGATGGCTCACCCAAATTGGCAAGAGGTTAGCCGCAGCTTTGTCACACCGCATGTAAAAATGTCCAGCGACTATATGCGTGTGGCAATCAGCCTTATCGGTACAACGATCACTCCCTGGGGCTTATTCTTTATTCAGTCATCTATCCGTGATAAAGGCATCAGCGCGCGCCATTATCGCTATGTCCGAATGGACATTATCGCCGGTTCGATATTTGTCGGTTTTATAGCTGCGTGTATCCTTATCGCCTGTGCAGCGACGCTTCATCCCAAGGGAATCTATCTTGGAATGAATGCCAACGCTGCTGATGCTGCTAAAGCGCTTGCCCCGTTCGTTGGCAGATGGGCTTCGACCCTTTTCGCCATAGGTGTTCTAAACGCAGGCATGTTCGGAGCGATTGTCGTACCACTCTCAACCGCCTATGCAATTACCGAGTCGTTAGGGTGGGAATCGGGCTTAGGCAGACGCATCCGCGAAGCGCCGCTCTTTGCCGGTGTTTATGGGGTTTTAATCTTCCTTTCAGCTTTGGTCGTCATCGTGAGCAATCCCGATAACTTAGGTTTCTTAATTCAACTTCCCAACATCGTCGGTTGTATATTGCTTCCGATAATTCTTGTCCTAGCGCTCAAGCTAGTCAACAATAAAGAAATAATGGGCAACTACGTCAACACCCGCTGGGCCAATGTAATCACCTGGTCAACTGCTATCGTCATTATCACTTTAAGCATCGCCTTAGCTGTTCTTACCTTCATTTAAGTTATCTTTGAGAAAATTTATAAAATACCTATTGACAATATATGTATATTCCTATATACTAATATAACACAGGTGAAAAAGATGGCAGACAAAAATCAAAAAACACTGATTGATATGGAAACGTTGGAGCGGGTTGCGCCTGTTATCAGGAATGCGGCGCATCCGTTGAGGCTACGTATCATCGACTTCCTACGCCTTCAGGATCATCCCTGCAACGTTACAGAGATTGTCGAGGCGACTGGGGTAGGGCAGGCGGTTGTAAGCCAACAGCTGCGGATTCTGAAGGATCAGGGTCTGCTTTCATCAAAGCGAATGGGTAATCATGTCCTCTATGAGATTGCCAACAAAAGTGTATTACTACTACTCGAATGCATTAGGAAGCATCCGGACTATTGTTAAGTCTGTTTTTTTGAGTGACATATATAATCATAGCTATATCTGCATATTAGTTGTCTGAGCTTAGGAGGTTATGTAATGAAGAGATTAAGCTGGGGGAAAGTGAGCGTGATTGGCGCTCTTGTGTTAGTAGTAATAATTATTGCCGCAGGAAGGATGAGAGATCGTTCGAGCGAGTCTGCTGCTTCAGAAGCGCCATTAAGTGAAGCCATCAGCGTGCGTGCGATTGATGTAAATACATCTTCCATTCCTAAATGGCTTGAAGCGACAGGAACCATTCACGCCGAGTTGGAATCGGACCTAGCCGCAAAGGTGATGGGCAGAGTCATTTCGGTTTCGGCGCAAGAAGGGGATCATGTGAAACGAGGGCAGAGTCTGATAAGTCTTGATTCGCGCGACCTCGAAGCCTCTGTAGCTCAAGCTGCCGCTAATGTACAATCAGCAAACGTTGGCTATCAGAATGCTCAGGTGACAGCTTCAATGGAAGGTTCCCTCAGCGAGGCTCGCATCGCTCAAGCCAACGCTCGAGTTTTGCAGGCAGATGCGGCGCTCAAGGCATCTCAAGCTCGACTTGAACTTGTGCAAGCCGGTCCGCGAAAACAAGAACGCGCTCAGGCGGATCTAACAGTGGCTCAAGCCATGTCGTCGTTGTCGCTGGCAGAGTCAACCTATAGTCGAATGCAAAACCTTTATAGTTCAGGCGCCATCTCTAAGC
>JBAXQP010000178.1 GCA_037131655.1 bacterium
CATCATGATGGAAGAACTCAGCGCTATGCGCTGCCCAGTCCTGCATTGTCGTTGCACCGCCAAGACATGCTGCTGCAGCTACTCTTTCGTCAAGGGCAGCCGTCATGCAGGCATCTACCGCGCCAATACCGGTCCCCACTATTGTCAGGCATTTTGCGTCGACATCAGAGCGTCCTAGTAAGTACTCCACTGTCGCCATGTCGTCCCAAAGGCGAATGGCAAGCGGTGGGATGTCTACCGAGTCCCCCACACCGTAAAGGTCTACCAGTCGTTCACATCCATGCATATGTTCAGGAGTTGCGACAAGATAGCCTTGCATGGCAAGCTCTTTCGACACGCACTCGCAAGTCCAACTGACACTACGGTTGCTCTCGCCCGATACGATGACAGTCGGCATCTTCTTACCGGTGTTTGCCTTGAGGTAGCGTACTTGGAGCATACACTTGAGCTTCTCGTTCATGGGAATAGCTACTATCTCGCAGCAAAGACTTTCTTCTGCCTGAAGGTACAGTCCCACCGTATCACCCAGCTTATCGCCCATGAAAACATAGTTCTCACGCAACCAACCAAGCGCCTTATCGCGCTCCATATTCCATTTGTCAAGTGTTGTTGGGAGTGGCTTGGCGTTCTTCGCCATCTGTTCTGCGAAGTGCTGGATCATGCTGAAATTCTGCTTGTCTACTTTGCCGCAGGGCAAGGGAGCGGCATGAGATGGCGGCAGTCCTTTGAGGTACTTATCAAACCAAGCGTCAATCTCTTTGATGAACGGCATAAAGTCGTGACACTCTAATCGGCGGATGTGCTGGAACTTGTCGGGAACGCCATACATGCCGAAAACTACTTCGAGCGTATCAGTAACTTTATTATAACCTTCCAAAGGCCACCAGCCATCGCCGGAATTACTCACGATTAATACTGGCCGAGGAGCGATGCAGGCGGCTATCTCATGCCAATCGGTGTGCTGGAGAATGCCCCACACCCACGGGGAGGGGTCGGAAAGCGAAACTTCCTGTTCAAATGGCATGCAAGCCCAGGTTTCGTAAGTCGTGGTTCCGCAGACAGGAATGGCCATTTGGAAACGGTCATCGAGCGCTGCTGCAAGCCATGTTTGCTCTGATCCTTGGCATAGACCGCACACACCAATCCGTCCCTGATCAACATCATCACGGGTGAGCACATAGTCGAGAGCGCGCAGGTTGTCGAAGACCTGAATACCCATCGCCTGTGTGCCGGCGGACGCCGCAACCCCATATTGCCCTGCGAAAGCATTTTGACGCTTATTCACACGCGGGTCGTCGACAATCATCACCAAATAGCCCTGCTTAGCCATGTGCTCACAAAAGTCCACACCAGAGCCTAGCCCATACAGCCAACCCGGAGGCGAAACAATCGTCGGTAACTTGCCTTTCACATCTTTGGGTCGCATCACACGCCCTGAAACAAAGGTATGATCTGCCCACAGGAAGTCTACATCTTCCCAGATCAGTCCGTCCTTCTCGTAGGTGTTGGTAATCTGTGCCTTCATCGGCTCTCGCTCAGGCAGGCCTAAAGCCTTCGCTAATTCGGCTCGAACCACCTGTCGGCGAGCTTCCCATGTCTTAATATCCTTCGGCAACATAGGAAGTTTTGCCCCTAGCACCCTCGCCTGTGCGTTCAGATATGGCATTATGTAAGCGTCTTTATGCATCTTATACTCCTTATGAATTCGTGTCTCATTTTAAAACTAATAGTCGGTCTTTACTGTCATCGCCAGCTTTAATCTTCAACCCCAACGGCGTCATCTCCGCCTGATAGCTCCAACCAGAAGGATATTGACCAACTACCTGCGAAGCGCTGCAATATCGGCTGTCAAGTTGCACCGTCATGTCGCCATCGTCGATCAGGTGCAGTATCCATCGACCTTCTTTCTCCTGACGGGTCACTACTGCTTGCTTATTCTCACTCGTTTTCATTTGCAGATGCCCGATCAGCGAATAGGCGGCGGCTTGGATGAGCGATATATTATCAGATGTGGCTAAATAGGCGATACGCCCTTTTTCATAGGAATTGACGTGCAGTACTGGCATTTTGTCACCGTCAATCTCACCCATTATAAGCGTTTCACCCTGCTTCACATTTACTTCGTTAAATGCTTTCGCTTTAATCACAACAGGGAAGTGACCCGTTTCAATCACCCCAGTGCCCCGCAATTCAATATTGCCAGGATTGTCATGCCTCTTAATAAAGCTAACACCCATCTCCCTAGCAAGTGAAAAATCGCTTAATGGCTTGCCGTTCGCATCATATCGCAGCGCATCGCCGATAACAAGAAGCTGACCACCCTTCTCGACATAACCCTTCAGTGCCTCTAACTGTTCAGCCTGCAAGTTGCAGGTCTCAGGAAGTACCAGGAGCTTGTAGCTGGAGTAGTCATTACTTGGCAAGTCGAGGTTGCTGATGAACTGAGGCACTTGGCTTCGTCCAAGCCAAGCATAGGCAAGGTCTGACAACAAGTTAATATAAGGGGCGCGGTCGTATTGTGGATACCGATAGCGCGTTTGTTCGCAATACACCAAGCCCAAATAGGGCACAGGCTTTGTATCAACCAGATAAGGCTCAATCTCCTTGACCATCGAATAGAATGGACCGAGGTCGTTGTAGAACCAGGGCTTCTCGTGTTCTTCCGGCAAGATGGTCTTGTGGTCAACCGCAAATGGAGCATAAGAACGAGCGCCCAATGCCACTGACAAGCGGCGCTCCGGCGTTCGGATAAGATGCCCGACGATCGTGCCTTTAAGGTTCAAAACACCTGTGAGTATAAGCTGGAGAAATGGACTGCCCCCTTCACAATAGGACATATCCTGCACCCTTGCCACATCCATATCTGCTGGGCTATCGCCTAACCCAAATGCAAGATGGTTCTGCCATGTCTCCACATTTGGTTTAACGGCGCGGCAGGCATGGTGAAGGCGTAACACAACTCGGCTGATAGTAGCCTTCGCAAACTCATGCCATTGGGGGAAGTTGCTCTCATCGAAGACTGCCGGTATCTCTTCGCCAAACTGTTCCCAATAGGCTTTCTTGCAGTATTCACACCGACACTTCTTAGGCTGGCTCAGAATATCCCAGCGTAATGCATCCACAGGAAACCTGCGAAGCACTTCCTCTGAATAGGCGGTCACCAGGTCGATATAGGGTGAATTTGAGCATATCGGCCCGCCGAAAGTGCTTTCCCAAAAGCCTTCCCCTGGGTTAGCATATTCAGGGTGTTCGTCAGCATACTTCTGATTGCAACCGATCGTGACATACCCCAGCGCCGCAATATCGCGCTTATGAAGCTCTTCGATGCACTCTCCAAACCAGTCCATCTTTCCAAGGGTAGGAAACTTATCTCCGAATTCGGAGTCATAGGTCGTAAATCCCTGATGAGGCACTGCCAGCAGCAGCACCGCGTCCAAATTAATTGCCTTGGCAAACTCAGCGATCTCCACTGGGCTAGACTGGGTAAAGTACTCATCCATCCGAGCCTTGAAGAACTGTGTCTGCCAGTTAAAATCAAGACACAACTGCCGAAAGCAATTAGAAGCCCCTTTCGGCACATACTCCGCCACTGCTTTTAAGTCCATCAACTACTCCTTATCGGAAACCTCACTCCCTACTACATAGACCCCTCTCCGTGACACGGAGAGGGGTAAGCAAGGTATGGCCTTGGCTTAACTAAATGTGGGGTGAGGTTTTGCAATCCTTACAGTGTCCGCAAATACCCTGCTGCCTCGATAATATCTGCTGCGGGGTCTTCGCCGGTCTCTCGTTCGATCGTAAGGAAACCATCGAAACCCACTTCATCAAGCACAGCCAAATAAGTGGGGAAGTCGACATTACCCTTGCCCAACGGCACTTCCAATGGCGAAGGCACGCTGCGGTCGGGCTTGGAGTACTGGACACCATCTTTAGCATGCGTATGGACGATGTAATCCTTCAGTACTCTCACGCCGTTGATGTGGTCGAAGCCGTTCATCGCCAAATTGGCGGGGTCGTAGTTGACGGCGATGCCTTTGCTGGGGATAGTCTTCAGGAAGGCATAAAGTTCTTCAGCGCACTCAGGGCCGGTCTCACTGGCGAAATAAATTCCTTTGCTCTCAGCATACTTGGCCAGCACGGTCATCGCTTCCTGACACACCTTGTAGCTAGGATCATTCATGTCCGTCGGTAGTGTCCCGATGTGGGTAGTAATCACATTCGTACCCAAATCAACCGCCAAGTCCACACAGGCTAATGACTTCGGCACATACTCATCATTCTTATTGGCATCCAAGAAGCCGTAGCCATAATCGGCACACAACGCGCTAATTACAAGCCCTTGGCTCGCTACGTAGGCTTTGAAATCGTCCCTGCCAGTCTTCGTCATATTCTCGGGCGCCATCACGCCCCCCGTCACGAAAACCTGGAACCCATCCAATCCCAATTCAGACGCTTTCTTGATCCCGTCCATAATCGGCATCGGGAAACTCTCCACCATAACCCCAACTTTGCGCTGTCTCATTCTGAAATTCCCCCTGTATATAAAAGTGATAGATGACAATCAAACCAAAGCCAATTAAACCTTCCCACCAAAGCAAAATGCTACAGATACGTGACGGTTTATCCGCATTATAGTGGGCAAGCGCCCTTCTACCCACACATCAAAAAAGGCAGGGCATAAATAAACCCTGCCAATACGAATAAATATCATCTATAGAAACGAACTCGTCTAAGCGGCCTTTTCGACGTCCTTGCCCTTACCACCCGCTGTAACAGCGAGGAGGGGAACGATCGTGAGAGGTACTACCGCTGTTTCCTGGCCGGTCACTGTATTCACAAACCGATAGCCTGTCGCATACACACCGTTCGGCAAAGTCACGTTTGTCGTGAGCGTACCGGCGGTAAATGCGAAGAAACCCTTGCTGCGGTATCCGTTAGAGGAGGGTACACAGTTGAGGGAGTTCAGCTTTTGAATGAGTAGTTCCGTCTTCACGTTCGTGGCATTCGCACCGGACGCGGTAAAGGTAATCACACCAGTGTTGCTGGTCGTGGTGACGGTGAGGGCATCGCCCGTAAAGACAGTCAACGGCGGGGTCGTAGGGACTGTGCCGGTGGGATTGACCTGCAGGAACTTAGTCCCCAGCTTTACAAACGCGCTAATGGCAGAAAGGTTAAAGACCTTGCCGGTCGTCTCAGAGGTTTCATTCCATGTCTGAGCATACCCTTTCCATGCCGCATTCTGGGTTGGCGAGAAATTCTTGAACAGTTTCGTAACCTTCGACAAGTTTGCGCGAACAGCAACCTGCGCCGGGGTACTGGGATTAGACGGGCTAACCCACTGCTTCAACACGATGCCTTCTTTAGTGTCAGCAAAGACCGCGGTTCCAACCTTCCCCGAGACCTTGCTCATAAATGCATTCAGGGCAACTTTCCCCATGATTTACACTCTCCGGTAAAATTGATATTTTGTACTACAAAGGCAATCCCAATCATCGGCAACCCCCGGTAGTTTCTGGAGGGTGTGGGTTCGAATGACTAACACCTCGCAGGGGTGTTAGTCTGAAGGAAGTGAAGAATCTACCTGGGATGGATATGCTTCGGCCTAAGGCAATACTATGCAGCTTTTTGTCTATCAGACAGATTCCACGGCTTCGCCTCTGAATGACACCTGACGGTGTAGGGGGCTTTGCCCCCTTGCCCCCTTTATGACACGCTTTGCGAGTATGGGGTTGTGCCAAACTCCCCCGCTGGGTTGAGGGGATACATGACGCTGATTACACACCCCACCCCAACACAACAAAGTTGTGTCATTCAGAGCG
>JBAXQP010000179.1 GCA_037131655.1 bacterium
ATATAGGGTTGTATGGGGTGTTGTACTCATTGGTTACTCTTTCTGCCTTTTCGCTCGCCATGCTTCAAGGTATTTCTCTTTGTCTTTGCCATAATCACAGCCGACGGCGTTGGCGACACGTTCGTGGGAATAGGAGGCGACTTCGGCGTGTGGGTGGTCGATTAGGTCGATCATTTCTTCGATGCGGTCGGGGATGTCTCGGCATGCGGATAGTAAGCTAAAGTCGATGCAATCGGGTGGGAGGTCGCTGGCTCTTGCATTCTCAATAACTTCGGCTTCTGAGTTGCAGCCGGGGACGATTGCGGCGATTTCTTCATGGCTTAATATCCAGCGAATTGCCATCTGGGCGGCGGTTGCTCGGTTGAGGCCATGATCGTCGATTATTTTCTGACATACAGGTAAAAACGGCATCCCATAGTCGAACCACACGAAAGGTTTAATGGCGATTAAACCAACGTTATGCTTGCGGACGGCATTCAGCAGCGGCTCGCAGACTCCCTTATTGAAGTTGATGGGTGTTTGGCACATGTCGATTGGGTTCTGCTCATCAATAACTTTAGCCAATAGCTCAGGGTTGTGGGCTGATGATCCAACCCAACGAATTTTGCCTTGCTGCTGCATATTCCGCAATGTTTCTAATGCGAATTCGAGCCTATCTTGTGAGAAACCCGACTCCATCGCGCATATCTGGAACACATCCACATAGTCGCTATGAAAGAGATTTAGACGCTCTTCTACTTCACTTACGATATAGGCTTTCCACTCGGACGGTTCTCGATCACCCAATCGCGCTAGCAGGTCGATGCTCATTCCGCTTAGATAGACTTTATCGCGTTGAACGCCAAGGGTCTTAAGTGTTGCCCCTAGAGATTGCGCTTCTTCGGTGTAGGTTGTATCAAAATAGTTGACCCCCATCTCGATAGCTGTCGCGATTATCTTCGGCCTATCGGGATTGAGTTCCGTAAAACGCCCGTCTTTAACGAGATGGCGTCGCCGATACTCATGACCGCCAAGGCTTACTTCAGATATTCGCAATCCCGTTCGTCCAAGTGTTCTGTACTTCATTTCTTTGTGACAACCCCGATAGTCAGCATGATATTGGCGAAGCGCAGTTGTTCGGCGGTGTGGATGATAAGCGCAGTATCTGGGCCGGAGGCGGCGTCGTAGAATGCGAAACGTTCCAGTTTCTCAAACTCAGCATCAAATCCTGCCTCTTGGAGAATACGTTTATACTCTGGCCATATCGGCGGGTCTTCCGATAAAGCTCGCGGGCCTGTCGTTGGGTATTGCATTAGCGTGACCGACTCGATCGGGATTGCGCTGACAACTGCTTCAAGCGCCTGTGTGCCTGAAACAACGCCGGGGGAGAGATTGAGATTAACTAGTGTGGCATTTGGTCCTAGTTTAGTGAGGGCAGGAAAGTTGCCGTCTGCAATCAATACCTTTGAACCATGTCCCGCGCGTCCAAGAACTTCTAGAATATCGGGATGAATAAGTTTTGTTTTCAGCATTCTAATTCGCCTCCTAATACATACATTATATCGGTTACGATAGCAGGAAGTCGACCCAACGATAAGATTGAGTTGCCGAAGTATTACTAATCACTTCAAAAGAGTATGTGGGGGAACCTCCTACACTAGATGAGGCGGGGGCTAGGTAATCCAGCAACGACACCGTTAGCATTGTTCCCTATTTCAAAGGCAGCAACTCGCCGGTTACTTCTCTGGTTGGAGATATTCTAATGAGGCCTACGGAATGGGCGTAGAAGCCGGTTTGAGCGATTGATGTTGTGCCTACTTGCTCGGGATGCTCAATGACTGTGTGTGAGTGACCACCGATTATAACATCAAAAAAGGGGACCGCTTCGGAAAGTTTGATGTCGTTTTTATAGCCGATGTGGGTGAGCGCAATGAGGAGGTCGCATTTGTTGCGAAGTTTAATCGCCCATTCGCTCGCTGCCTCGATCGGGTTGCGGAATAGATATCGACTGATTGCCTGGGCCTTCATGGTGGAAGTGACCATCGGAACAGTTAGCCCGAGGACGATAACTATTGTCTTACCCACCTCAAAACGGGCAAATGGCTGCACAGGAAGAGGCGAGCCGAATTTGTCGTGTATATTCGCACAAAGGATAGGGCAGGGTGTACCTTTCAGCTTTGCTTTAAGCCCTACTTCAGAAATGTGGAACTCTCGATTCCCTAAAGTAATCGCATCATAACCGGCTAGCCCCGCCAGCTTCCAGGCAGGTTCTTCTGACAAAGGGATGCCAATGTTGCCCGTCTTAATAATATCTCCGGCATCGAGCATGAGTACATTGGGTTCGAACTCATCTTTTAATGCCCTTAACCGCTGCACAGCCGGTTCTTTCAGGTGATTGTGAAGGTCGTTGGTATGAATAATTGTCACTGCATTAGGTAGATGGTCCACTGATGGTTAGTGTAAGCCTTTAGGATTAAAAAAAATAAGCCAGGCGCTATCAACTAATGCATGCATTACTGCGCCGGCATTTAGGCGATTGGTACGCAGATAGGCATATCCATAAAAAGCGCCTGCTAGCGTTGCAAAAGCTGCATAGCTCCAGTAATAAACCGGATCCCCGCCGTTTTTTTTATGGGTTATCCCGAAAATAAGCGCATTTAGAATGAGCGCAATAAAAGGCGCTGTGAGCGCCTTTTTCGGAAGGAATTGGCTAATGTTCTTAAAAATGGGAAAGCGCAAAAACAATACTCCAAGCGCTTGGGTTGTTTTGTTTAATAGGTTCTGGATAACTCCGCGAAACATTACCTCCTCTGGGAGGGCTACCGAAAGATATAACCCAATTGGGATAAAAAGATAAACAATAGGGGGTACTTTGTATTGCAGATGAATCGTGAATGGCCGCCACTCAATGAAATGGGTGACGAGGCCAAGAGGCATGACAAGCAAGCCGAAAACAGCGAAAAGCTTAATCCCGAAAATAAAATCTTCGCGCGTAATATGCAACCTGAATTCAAAGTCTTTAAGCTGTCGTACAACAAGCAGTGTCCAAAATGTGACACATACAGCCAGTAATATGTGTATTTGCACGCCGCCATCAACCGGCATTTGAGGTAGATCCATCAAGCGGTATCCGGCTATTTTGAACTTGTATTGAATTGGCAGAGAGATCGCTAGGGCAATTCCCCAGTCAGCCCATAAAGCTCGCCTTAGCCCTAAAGCCACTGGGATAAAAAGATAAACCGCCAAAGTGATTGCATCATTCCATCTGAATTGGCTTGTAGAAAGCATGTAGATGGCGCTGAGGAGGCAACCAACTGTAGGGAAAAGCCATACCGTTAGGGGACGACGATCGATTTGGCTTTGCCAAAAACGAACGACCCTTGCCGAACCTAAACTCAAGCAGCTAAACAGCATGATAATTAGAATCGGTGTTGAGAGGATGAGATTAAAGAGGGGCGGCTTAGGACTTGTCGATCCCTGGGGACTTGTGACAACTGAGCTAGAGAAATAGACTGCATAGACAATCGCGCAGAAAAGGGTCAAGCATCCGGCAATGATTAACTCGGAAATGGGTGCATCGTTATTATTAGATGTTTTCAATTTTGTATCGATTTTAGTTTGGGTATTCATGAGCGACCTAAAGTCTAATTCTCAAACGAAAAAATGTCAACCCATAACGCATGTTGGGATATGAAAGCGATCAGAAATAATGAGTTATTTTGTTAAAAAAATTATTTGTTAGTCAAGCTAATTATGGCTACAATTTTTCTTGCATTTGCTCGTTACCTGTGATATAATATTAAAAGTAAGATTTCTTACGCGTTTATGTCAATTAGGGATCTGTATTCTTTGGTACCCTTGATGGGTCAGATTCCGTAATGTGAGCCGTTTAGAACTTAATAGACTGTGGGCATCTGACGTATAGGGTCAAACTCCAGACTGCTGGCGTTAGAGTTGTGGCATAGTCGCTGACCAATTTCTGGTTATATCTAACCCCATTCGTTTATACGTTAGAATTTTCGGTCCCGATGAGTAATATTAGCTAGGCTAAGAAATGAAGGAGGTAGACTGATGGCAAGTATCATCCAGGATGATTCCAACGCGATTCAAGAGGATCAAGCACAAGCCACTAGCCAGATGCTAGAAGGAGAGAAGCAAGCTGAATTTGACCGTCTCATGAGGAAGTCATATCGGCGTGCTTATAACCTTGCTTATCGAATGACGGGGGACCCGCTTGAAGCTGAGGATTTAACTCAGGAAACCTTTTTGCGAGCTTACCGTTTCTTTGATAAGTACAATCGGTGGCTTGCGTTCGAGGCGTGGTTGCGGCAAATTATGCATAACCTTTATGTTGATATGTTGCGACGGAAACCTAAAACTCAAGGATATTCCCTTGACCAACCACTCCCGAATTCGTCCGATGATGACGATGATATGGTTGCAGATTTCCCTGATTCTGGGGCGAATCCGGAGAAACAACTCCTAGCAGTTGAGTTCAGCGCTGATATGCAAGAAGCGCTAAATCGGCTGCCGCATGAATTCCGTGAAGCTGTTGTTTTGTGCGATATCGAAGATATGTCGTATGATGAAATAGCGAGTGCGGTTGGAGTTTCGACGGGTACGGTGCGTTCTCGTATTCACCGAGGAAGAAGATTGCTGAGAAAGTGGCTATCAGCAGGAAATTCTGACGAAGAACCGAAAATAATGGCATGACAAACCTGCCGCATAATTCGACTTATTATCTGGATAAACTCCGACAACTTCATATTAAAATGCGTGACCACTTACGCAAACAGATGGTTACGCAGGATCAAACAACCCTATCGGCTGCGACTGCGGCTCGTGATGGCGATACTATTTATCGTATTGATGAGTTTAGCGAAGAACTTCTTTTAGAATATTGTAGAGAATGGGCAAAAGAAACTCCGTTTGTTCTTATTGCTGAGGGCATATCCGGAGATGGTTGGCTTTCTTTGCCTGATGGCGCTTCAGCTCAGGATGCAACCTTTCTTCTCATTGTTGATCCAATCGATGGCACTCGCCCATTAATGTATGACAAGCGAAGCGCTTGGCTGTTAACTGGAATTGCACCAAACCTAGGAAGAAAAACTACGCTTGCCGATATCACGATTGCGATGCAGACGGAGCTACCTATCACCCGACAAAATCTTGCCTATCATCTGTGGGCGGTAAAAGGGCAGGGCGCTCAGGCTGAGTTGCATGACCTTGTTTTAGACCAAGTGAATCCCGCATCGCTTCATCCCAGCCGCGCACAAACACTTGAACATGGTTTCGCATCGCTAGTAAAGTTTTTTCCTGCCGGTAAGCGCGAGTTGGTTGAAATCGAATGTCGTCTCTTCGAAGCACTTGTTGGCGATCTGAATATCGGCAATCCGGTGATTTTCGATGATGAATACACCTCCACCGGTGGTCAACTCTTTGAGCTGATGGTTGGGCACGACCGATTTATCGCTGACTTGCGTCCATTGCTTTACAAGCGTTATCAATCACATCAAAAACCCCTTTGCGCCCATCCCTATGATATTGGCACGGAGCTGATCGCGCGTGAGGCGGGCGTAATTATTACTGATGAAAAGGGAAACCCGTTAAGCTCTTTATTGGATATTCAAGAAAATGTGGCTTGGATAGGTTACGCTAACCAGGCATTACGTGATAAGATAGAGCCGATATTACTGTCAATTCTTGAGAGTTCTGATTTGCTTTAATCAGGAGAGAAGAGTATGGGGATTCCTCTTGGCGATAATGCGCCGCGTTCGAGTTATCCAATTTTAACCCTTACGCTTATTGTTATCAATGTGCTAGTG
>JBAXQP010000180.1 GCA_037131655.1 bacterium
CCAGACCCTTGAACACGATAAAAGTCCGACATGTACCAACCGTCGGAACCATATTTCCACCGAGAAATACCCGATCCGCCCTCGCCTTTCATGGGATAAAGAAGGTCGTCGCCGTCAGGAATTGCGCTGCTCAATCCCGGCTCATGTTCATTCGGTATGTTCCCCTGGCTCAGTATCTTAAGGTCCTTGCCGTCGAAAGCAAACTGGATTAATTCTAAAAGATAGGGGCCATCCCTCTTCTCACTAATCGAGCTGTAACCGATGACTTGACAGATCCCAAACCCCGTTCCGGCAAAGGGATGCGGCGATCCATCGGCTCTTTTGGCTCCATAGGGCACGAATCCACCGACGACCGGATACTTGGTCATCTCTTTATTTTCGCCTGTTTCTGGATCCGGCGCGAAGTAATTGCGGGAGACGGGGTAAATCTTGGCCTGACTGGTGTTGGACAAGTCATCGAAGAGAACGATATCCGTGCCAGCTTCAAAATCCCACGTCTTTTCATAATCGCTGCGGATATTCAGAAAGACCCCCGCCATCCGAGGCGCAATTTGAAACGGAATTCCAATTCCATACCGCCAAACTTTTCCCTCGGGCTGATCCTTTGGCATTTGAAAATCCACTGGTCCCTGTGTTACTCTTAGCATTCCTGCCTCCTTAAGTTATACTGCCGTCGTTTGTGCCTTGATATGCGTACCAATCGCTGCTGCGGTATCGACCCAGATTTCATTTGCGGGGTCTTGCATGTATTCGCAAAGCTGCTTTAACACTCCAGCCGAGAGAGTTTGACTAGCAGATTCGGCGCCGATTCCATGACCGAAAAGGCATAGCCATCCGCCACTTCTGTGAACACCATCAACCATCGCTTTGAGCGCATCGAAATTACCCATATCCATATCAAGCCCCATCGTTTGGGCTAAATCCATATTCCAGGGGTTGTTTATCGACTCATCGAATGCGCTTCGGCCAACTAAAAAGTGCTTGGCAACAATTTGAACGTAGCTCTGACAATTAGTTCCGCGCCCGACGAAAGTTTGACCGCATGGATAGGCAAAGCTATTGGGGGTTACGCCTAGAAGTTTCTTAATCGTTTCATTCGCTTCCAGCAGTTCCGCTTCCATCCTATCGAGGGTGTAATCTTCGAGGTAGCTATCGCGATTGAAGCCATAATTGCCGCTGCAGGGATGATTTTGGGTGTGATTGCCCATCTCATGCCCAGCTTCGACAGCCTTGCCCCATTTCTCCAACTCTTGCTCAAGGCCGCCCTGATTGACGAAAAACGTGGCTTTAATGCCATAGTCGTTTAGAATGGGTATCCCCAGTTCGGTCTGACTGCTTCGGGCATCATCGAAAGTGAGGGTGACCGCCCCTTTCTTCCCATTCGGCCAAATAAACGGTTTATCTAATCTCGGATTAAAAAACATATTTCACACTCCTTATGTTCCTGTGATACCAGACTTAGACAGCTTTATGCCACAGAGTTGATTGTTAACAAAACCTTAATGTTGCCTTAACTAAACCTTAACAATTCGGAGATATTCTGTTATTAGTAAAGATGGAGGGAACGGTTAATGAGAATACCTAGTTCTGACATTCACATTCTTAAGCTTCAGCTTGCTCAGTTTGGCTCAATGGATGAGGGCATGCTTTGGGAGTTGTTCGGAGTGCTTGCCCGAGAAGAAATCATGGTAATCAAAGATCCCGAGATAGGCTTTGTTCCGATGCCGATTTACGACCCGGACGCTCGCGATTTCTATCTAGGCGAAGCGCTCGTGACCAGAGCGGAAGTTGAATATAAAGGACGTAAAGGATACGGGCTGGCAATAGGAGATTCACCTGCGAAAGCGTTAGCAAGTGCCGCCGCCGATGCTATTCTTCCAGGTAACGACATCGCATTAAGAGACCGTTTAAGTGAAATCTTCGCAAGAGCATGGGCAAGTATGGCTTGTGATGAGGTAGTGAAAACAGCAAACCCTCAGTCCCGAGAATATTCGGGAGCTTATGTAGTCTAATTTAAAAGAAGGAGTATATATGAGGATTGAACCTGAAGATATACATCAATTAAATGTCTTTTTGGCAGGTGATAGAGTCGAAGCCGGCCGATATCGTGAATTGAATTCCGGCAAGGAGCTTCATCTGGAAACAGAAGATACACTTCCTGCAAGCCTCGATGGCCGAGTAGCTTGCTATGCCAGAGTGACCAACACCTGGGCTGAGCTTAAAAAAGAGCTCTTGAACTAGCCCATTAGGCTTTTGAGGAAATCCGGCTTGAGCAGCGCGTGAGTTGCCCCTGCCTTGAGCATTCGCTCGTTGTAAGGCCGAGAAGAGGAGATAGCGGTAATAGATGGCACGCCATGCTTGTTGAGTTCAAGAGCAACATCACTGCCGTTGAACTTGCCGTAGATTTGATAATCCACAAACGCCTCGCACACCCGCCCCATGTTAATCGAGACCCCTTTAATCTCCCAGCGATAATCACGCCCTTTTATGAGCGGTCCCGTCATCTCATCCACCGCCGCCATACAAACGACCTGACAGTTATTTTTCTCAAAATGATCTGCTATCGCGATAGCGGCTTTCTCATCGTCTTCGATTATCAGAACAGTATCTCGGTTATTCATGACAGATTTTGTCCGTAGGGGCAGTCCTATGTGGCTGCCCCTACGATACTTTACTCTTCGGTTGCTGAGAGAGATGGCGTTGCCAAAGCTCTAATAGCTCAATGTGTATTTCCCATCCGGCTCTGTGGTAAAGGTGTAATGATCGCCTTTGACTTCTAGCGGGATATCTCGGCCGTCTTGCTTAACAACCAATTTCCTACCCGGCCATGGGTTTTGGACGGTGCAGGGGCGGCCTTTTTCGCTGGTTAGTTCGGCGGAGATGACTTTGCCGTCTTTGTACTCGGCTGAGACCAGGAAGGCGCCGTCTGCTCTTAGGGATGTGAACTTGGCGGGGCGATCTTTGGGCCAGTTGGGGAAGAAGCGAATAACGCCCTCGAAGCTTTGCATCAGCATCTCGTTGAGGCACATTGTCGTGCCGCCGCAGGTTTCGATTCCTCCGCCCCATTGGTAAACCAACAGATTTGGTCTCATGTCTTCTTCGAGCCTGAGGTGCAACTGTCTGAGAAGCTCCACAGGGTCAAAACCAACTCTTGCGGCAGTGGGATACATCACAGGAAAGGCGTTATCGTCTTTCCATCGGGCTTTTTGGGTGACGGTGTTGAGTGCAATTTGTAGCAATTCCGGGTCGCTCCCCAGCCCAATACAACAGGCGGGAATGATATGCTGCAAAACCACTGAGTTATTCGGGTTCCAATCGCGGCCTTGCTCGGTAAGGCGGAAGACCGTCTGGCCATTTCGTTCCATGGTCGGGAATTTGCTCAAGTGGTCATAAATATGCTGCCACTTTTCGCGCCGATCTTCATCGACCCCTAATTCTTCACTTAGTTGAAGAGCACCTCTGAACACGGCATAGACCAAGCCCAATGACATGATTGGGTTCACATCTTTGGTGTCCTCGTAGTCTTCTTGAATTGCGTCACGGTCGATAACGTAACGGCCTTCATTGAAGTTAAGATAATCCTCCCAGAAGTTGGCGCATTCGACGATGAAGGGGTAGGCGATATTGCGCGCATAGTCCATATCCCAGGTGGCTCTGAAGCGCATCATCATATTGGCTGCCACAAACGCCGCATTGCACTTCTGGCCGTGGAAGATGGTCGCTGTTGCATTCCCTTTTGGGCCTAAACCGATCGGATAATAGACGCCCCTGCAATTCAAAAGATCCTTTGCGAACTTTCTCGCACGCGGGATAAACGCCATAATCGGAGCATCATAGGGATCGGATAATTCGACATGATTGGAGGAAAATACTCCCCACCATGGGGCTTGGTAGTTGTAATTGAGGTGGTAATCACCAGCCCAGTAAGGTTCATCAGTCGTGAGCCAGTTGCCGAAAAGACCTGGGGGGAAGTGATGGTTGCGGCTACAGCAGGCCATGATGTAGTTCGAACCGTGCCAGCCCAATTCTAACAGATCATCACCGACTTCGATATCCGATTTACTCCAAAAATCGCTCCACCATTCCTGGTGCTCTTTGCGCAGCTTTTCAACCTCATCGAGGGTGATTTCCGCAATTCGTTTGCGGGCGATGTCCATAAAATCATCGCCGCTGTCGTGATTGGTACAAACGGCAAGCACGTAGACAGCCGTTTTTTGTCCTTCAAGAAGTTTATGTCGCCATTTGGGATTATCGCCTGTATCGATACGGCGCATGCAAACCCCAGCCTCAGTCGGCCAATCGACTCCCTCAAGATAGGAGCGTCTGAGTTCGATATTGCCATCTTCGTCATAATTACATTCCGAGGACACCAACCGAGAGGTTCGAGTTTCAAGTTCAATATCCATCCAAGCTAGACCGGAGCTAGTGATTTCGACCACTAACAGGTTCTCATTGGCAGAAACCCATGCTTTGAGATCGATATCATCTCCTTCATGAGTGCGGAAGGTGCCCCTCAGTTCGGCCTTTTGGATGTCTTGTTCGATGCGATAGGTATCATGATGTGCTCTGAAAATTCTAAATCCCAGCATTGAAATGCAGCAAGGCGCTCCCATCGTGCGTCCAAATCGCGAGGTGTCATCAATCCACTCCGCCGCTCTCCAAAAGTCAGACTTTGAAATCCAGAACTGTAAATGTGTGGCAGGACCTGCCATCACAACGCCCAAATCACCATTCCCGATCAAAGGACCATCCACCATATGCTGAGTTGGCACTAGCTTTGGCGGCTCATTATGAACTGAAACCCAATTATTCATTAAACACTCTCCTTGTATGGGAAGTAGGATACTTCGAACGGAAGTGGGAGTGCAAGCTTGCTCGAAGAAAGGTCAAATATCTTACCCAACTATCGTTTTATCCTAAGTATTCATGCACGAATCGGCGCACTTGCCCTAGGAGTTATTGTGACGGAGCGCTTGAGCGTTCGGAAGGCATCACGCCTTGAGTTATTGCATTCACGTTCCCTTCGGCTCCCGCGAAACGGCTTTACATGACTTTAAGAATCCTGGCTGCAATATCTGATTGGAACCGGCCAGGACGTAGCGCCAGTTTTTCATTCACGGCTGCAAGGGTTTCGGGCGAACCGATGAAATCCTCATGCGTGTCGACCCATTCCACCGTGTACTGTCCATCGGGCACGTTTAACACGACTGAGCCGCACTGCTCGTTATCTTTGCACCGGATATAAACGGCGTATTGTCGGCCTTGCTCGGCCAGGACGTAAACCGCGGTAGCGCCTCCACTATCCGCGATGGCGCTAATGCTGGGGGTCATGTGAATGAAGTCGAAGCTCTCCATGAAGTCTTTCAGGATGCTTAATTGCTTTCGGATCTCCGGCCCGCCCCCAAATATCGCGTCAGTAAGGTGTCGGGTGCCGGCCTCGTCCCCCGCGCAGAACGATGCGTCCAGATGGTTGAAAAGGCCGCCGCCAGCCAGCATGAACTGCCAGGCCTGGATGCGATAGGGTTCAGCAGATGAGCCGTCGAATCCCGTCTCGTTACAACCAATGAGCCGGTCCAACTGGTAGTTAGCCGTCACGCACCTTGGGTCGGGACGGGGATAGTGAAAGTTCAGAATCGAGATGGCGGGATGCGGATTTGTGACCTCCGCGAATTCATTGGCCACATTCCAACTCACGAGATGCTGCAAAGGCAACAGCTTCTCTTCTTTGAGAATTAGTTCCGCGATGTGATGCTGCCACTCCATACTGGGCCCATCCCAATAGGCTTCATTGT
>JBAXQP010000181.1 GCA_037131655.1 bacterium
TGGTAGAATAGTTTGAAATCTAACCTCATCTAGGACGGATATTATGCCAGATAACCTTCGTAGCAGATTAACTACCCATGGGATTCAGCGGTCACCCAATCGCGCAATGCTGCGTGCAGTTGGATTTGGTGATGATGACTTCGAAAAGCCTATCGTCGGAATCGCGAATTCCTATAGCAACCTGACGCCCTGCAATGTGGGCATTAACGATTTAGCCAAGCGTGCAGAATCGGCGTTAAAGGATGCAGGCGCTATGCCTCAAGTCTTCGGCACCATCACTATTGCCGACGGCATCTCGATGGGCACTGAGGGCATGAAGTATTCTCTCGTTTCAAGAGAAGTTATCGCTGATTCTATAGAGACCGTTTGTGATGGTCAATGCATGGATGCGGTTCTCGCTTTTGGCGGTTGCGACAAGAACATGCCCGGCGCAGTAATCGCGATTGCCAGGATGAATATACCGGCGATTTTTGTGTATGGTGGAACCATTAAGCCAGGCCGATATAAAGGCCGCGATTTAACTATCGTGAGTGTTTTCGAGGCAGTGGGTGAGTATAGCGCTGGGAAGATAAGCAAGGAAGAACTCCTGGAGATTGAGCGACATGCATGTCCCGGACCAGGCGCGTGTGGTGGGATGTATACGGCCAACACCATGTCATCAGCGATTGAAGCGATGGGACTCAGCCTGATGCACTCTTCGACTATGGCTGCTGAAGATGGCGAGAAGGGTGACAGCACTGCCGAATCGGCAAAGGTTTTGGTTCAAGCTATCCGTAACCAACTACTCCCACGCCAGATATTGACCCGCAAGGCATTTGAGAACGCGATGGCGGTGGTGATGGCTTTAGGCGGTTCGACCAACGCAGTACTTCACCTCTTGGCAATTGCTCATGCTGCTGAAGTACCGCTTGTAATTGATGACTTTGAGACTATCCGTGAGAAGGTGCCGGTGCTTTGTGATCTTAAGCCGTCCGGCAAGCATGTGGTGACTGAGTTTCATTTAGCAGGCGGTGTGCCGCAGGTGATGAAGATATTGTTTAATCATGGTGTAATTCATGGTGATGCCCTCACAATCACCGGTCAGACCATTGCTGAAGTGCTTAAGGATGTCCCTGATGAGCCGCCGGCAGACCAAAATATTATTTGCCCATGGGACAAGCCGCTTTATGCCCAAGGTCATCTGGCAATCATGAAAGGCAACTTGGCTACTGAAGGCGCTGTGGCTAAAATCACAGGCGTTAAGCGCTCTGTAATTACCGGCCCTGCACGTGTTTTCGACTCAGAGGAAGCTTGTCTGGAAGCTATTTTGGCAGGCGGCATCAAGGCAGGCGATGTGGTAGTCATACGCTACGAAGGGCCAAAAGGCGGGCCTGGGATGCGCGAGATGTTGGCGCCAACTTCCGCCCTAATTGGCGCAGGACTTGGAGATGCAGTGGGTCTTATTACAGACGGCAGGTTTTCAGGCGGAACTTATGGGATGGTCGTAGGTCATGTCGCGCCAGAAGCTTTTGTGGGTGGAACCATAGCCTTTGTGCATGAGGGCGACTCAATCACCATAGATGCCGAACAGCGACTGTTGCAGCTGAACGTATCTGACGAGGAGTTAGCCGGACGTAAAAAGAATTGGCAGCCCCCTAAACCAAGATACACCCGAGGCGTTCTGGCCAAATATGCCAAACTTGTCTCCACTAGCAGTCTGGGTGCAGTAACGGATTTGGAGTAGTACGGAGAAGGTGATAGGGGTTGGGTGATAGGTGATAGGGCCGGACAGACCCCCTTGTATTCCCCCTTGGAAAGGGGGAAATGGGGTAGGTTTAACCTAAGCTCGGTCAGGATCTCCTTTCCCTTTCCCAAGGAGGGGATCTGATATACGCAATACGTACTACGCAATACGCTCTCCATTGGAGGAATAGATGACGTTTCAAGAAGTGTTGTTGACGCTCGAAAGGTTTTGGGCTGAACGGAACTGTTTGATTGTGCAGCCTTATGATATGGAAGTCGGGGCGGGGACGATGTCGCCTCATACCCTACTGCGCGCGTTAGGGCCGGAGCCTTGGAATGCGGCTTATGTTCAGCCTTCACGGAGGCCTGCCGATGGCCGCTATGCACGCAATCCGATGCGGCTTCAACACTATTATCAATACCAAGTCGTACTCAAGCCCTCCCCTGAGGATGTTGTTGACCAATATCTTGACAGTCTGAGGGCGCTAGGGGTTGATCCGCTCAAGCATGACATTCGCTTTGTTGAGGATGATTGGGCATCGGAGGCGTTGGGCGCGTCGGGTGTCGGTTGGGAAGTCTGGATTGATGGGACTGAAGTTACCCAGTTCACTTTCTTCCAGCAGATAGCCGGTATTGAGTTAAAGCCTATTCTTGCCGAAATCACCTATGGCCCTGAGCGGTTAACCATGATGCTTCAGAAAGTGGACAGCGTTTGGAAGCTGGAGTGGGAGCATGGTATCACCTATCGGGATGTTGCCCATACTTTCGAGTTAGAGAACAACTACTATAACTTCGAGTATGCGGATACCGATATGCTCTTCAGTGTCTTTGATATGTATGAGAAGGAAGCCAAGCGTATAGTTGAATTAGGTTTGGTCTATCCGGCCTATGACTGCGTGCTTAAGTGCAGCCATGTATTTAATCTCTTGGATGCCCGCGGCCGTGTATCGGTTACCGAGAGAGTCAGCTTCATCAACCGTATCCGCTCCCTAACCCGCAAGTGCTGCTTGAAGTATCTTGTAAAGCGAGAAGAGGAAGGCTACCCTCTTCTAAAGAAGCAAGAGCAGTTGGTATAAGAAGCAATTAAGGCCCAGGTTACCCCTGGGCCTTTTTTATTTATGTTACTTGGGGGGTTGGGCGGTTTCTTTTAGTTTGTCTTCGATGGCTTTGACGTTTTGGATGGATACAGACTTTATGTTGTCTGGGCAGCCCGGCATCTTGATAAGGGCGTTGAACTCATCCAGGGCTTCCTTGAGCTTGCCGTTATTGGCATGGCATAACGCGACGTTGAAGTTAGCATATGCGATTAGCCCGATATCTTTATTTCCTTTAGCAAGCATTTGGTAGCACATGATGGCGCCGTCATATTGACGTTTGTCGCGTAGGGCGTCCCCGGCTTTTTGTTGCATCTTGCTTAGATAGTCCGCACCTTCTTTTGGGCCTGCATTGCGAGCCGTTACTAGAAGGGCGAGGGTCTTTTTGGTGTTGTTTAGGTCTAGGTGCTTGCCTAAGAGAATGGTCGCCAACTCCACGTTTTTGGGATCGCCAGCGTATTTAGCTTCTAGCGCAACCAGTTCTTTGCGGTCGGCGGCGATATTCACCAGAGCCTTGCAAAAGGGGACGGCCGGAGCGTAACCGGATATTTGACCCACGAGAGAGCCTGTCGAGTCTATAAAAGCGATGTACGGGTAGCCAGTGATGATGAACTTAGCAGCCTGATCCTTGCCTTCCTTTTCGGCATTTAGCTTGAGGCAGACGAAGTTGTCTAAGGCTGCAATCACATCGCTGTTGGTATACACATCAGTGTCGAGCACCTTGCACCAACCGCACCAGTCGGTGTAGAAGTCGATCATGATGATCTTATCGCCAATCTTGGCTTGCGCTATGGCTGCATCATAGGACTTCGCCCAAGCGATTTCTTTTTTAACAGTATCCGCATTAGCAACGGTCAGCATGGCGGTTAGTATCACTAAACACAAAACGAGATATGATTTCAATGGGGTCTCCTTAGTTTCTTGCGTTCTAACTCTAAGCGGTAACTTTCAGCTCTTCGTCATTAGTGACGACGTATAAGTTGATAGAATGGCCCGGGGATTAACCACAGGCCATTATTGTATCTGTTAATTACTGACTGTCGGCGGGGCAGGTGGCGTGGCTGGCGGGGTCTTTATTTTCTCCTCCAGCCAAGTAATGCCCTGTTCCGTGGCGGTCTTGATGTTGTCAGGGCAGCCCTTGATTTTTAAGACCTCTTGTAGCTCCGATAGCGCTTCCTGATACTTGTTTTGTAGTGCAAGGCAGGCTCCGATTGAGAAGCGGGCATAGGCCAGGTCTCCCGTGTCTTTGGCGCCTAGGACTGCTTTGTTGTAATAGGGAACTGCATTAGCGAAATCGGATTTCGCCCGTAAGACATCCCCGGCGGCATTGTAAATCTTTACAAAGTAGATACCATCGTCTTTCATGCCGGCTTTCTCTGCTTTATCAACGATAGCAAGTACCTTATCGCTTTCGCCTAAGGTTGCATATCTGGCGATGACTTTATAGCATAGATCGGCATTTGCCGGGTCCTTTTCATACTTAATCAGCAGAGCGGCAAGTTCGCCTTTACCGGCAATCACTTGCTTTGCTTGTTTGATGAAATCAACAGGGGTGACATAACCGATAATCTTCCCGATAGGCGTGCCGGATGCGTCAACGATCATGATGGTGGGGAAACCGGTAATACCGTACTTCTCAGAAAGCTTCTTGCCCTCTTTCTCGGCGTTTACTTTCACTGCCACAAATGACTTCGTTACGTAGGTGACGACGGTTTTATTGGAATAAGTGTCAGTATCAAGTTTCTTGCACCAAGTACACCAATCGGTGTAGAAATCAATCATGATTGGTTTATTGGCCTTCTTGGCTTGGGCTTGCGCGACTGTATAGTCCTTCGCCCATGCGATCTTCTTTTTGGCAGTTGCCGCGTTAGCATCGGCCAGCATGGCGGTGAGTATCACTAGACAGATAATGTAAAAGGTTTTCAATAGATTCTCCTTACTGAGTCTTATGTTTATTCTTCGATACTTCTTATTACTTATGACGTGTTGCCCGTCCTAACGTTTTGCGGATACTTCCAGCCCCTCGCCATCAAAGATGACGTTCATGCTGATAAATAGGGCAGGGTCGCGGACAAACTTCAGGTAACCGGCTAATCGCTCGGCGGCGTTGTGGCTGTTATGCGCCAGCACAATGCTGCCTTTGGGCATTTTATCTAGGCTTGCTTCGAGGATGTCGAGGTAGATTCCCTTTCCTCTTCTGGCATCGCCATCCGCGTCTAAATAGAGCAGGTTAATCTGTTCGGGGTACTCAGCGGCGTAGTCTACGGCATCGGCGGCGACGATATTGGCGACGCATGTGGGGTCAATCTTCCTGACATTGCGCTCGGCTCGTTCTGCTTCTTCCGGCTTAATCTCGATGCCCACCAGGTCATTCGCCTGATAGCATGCGCCCGGCCCGACTGCTGCCCCGGCGTTAGATATAAAGGTATTGCCGCAGAAGATACCCGCAGCCAGCATGTTTTGTGGCTGGGTAATGGCGTTTATAGCATAGATTAATCGCTGCATCCGCGGGGTAATGGCTGTCCATGGGATTTCAAACAGCTCCTTAACTGCCTCCCGTAAGGCAAGCATCTTCGCAATATCATAGTTCCCATGCGGCAGTATCCCCGCCTCAACAAGCGCCGCCAACGCATCCCCCACAACCCTAACTTCCATCTCTATTGGCTCAATCGTTAAGAAAGGATTACCCGGGTCCATCCGGTATTCATCCCTATCCGCTGTCATATAAGTTGTAGCCATCGCACCTCTCCCATAATAGGTAAAAGCCCCCCCATCCCAGAGCCTGTCCCTTAATTAACATCTAGGATACCCGTTATTCCACCACCACCCGCTCTCCCCACTGTCATTCAGTGCCGCAGGCGTGGAATCTGTCTGGTGATCAACCTGCGG
>JBAXQP010000182.1 GCA_037131655.1 bacterium
ACCCACCACGTTAAGAGCACTTCGCCTAATCCGGTAGGTTGAGAAGGGTGCGTTCGGCTAAGATGATGGCTACGAAGTCATCATAGGGTTCTGGGGGGACTTGAAGGCTTAGTGGGACAAATCGGCGCCATCCTCGGCGGGGGGTATGATTCCAGTAGCGAGTTCGTGCTAAAAGTGTCGTGTCAGTCTCATCGATAACTTTAGGGACAATTGGCTTCACGATATTGGCAACGATTGGAAGGACTTTGGCAGCGCCCGTTCCTCCGCCGACAACAACCTGGTCAGGCGGAAATAATTCAAGGGCTTCTGTGACGTACTCAGTCAATTTGACCAAAGGACAGACGCCTCGCCAGAGGAGTACCAATTTGCCGGATTCGGCCACAGCAACAAGGGCTAGCCCGCATTTACTCGTTCCAGGATCGATTGCCAGCACACAACTCATCTAATACCGGTCTTCACCTTGAAAGTAAGCTTCAATGGACCGCTCGAATAAGTATTATTCGCCGCAATGACTGTGACAACAGCATTTCCGCGATACTTTCGAAGCTGTTCGATTACTTGCAGCAGTTCAGTCCCATTAACCTGACCAACAGGCGCTAACTCGCCATCTTTTTCACGAACGGGGATAAGGCCTGCATCAAGCGCATTGTTGCGGACCTCATTGCGAAGGAAAGCAATTAACGAACTGAGTAAGTCTTCATCCTTGGACTTGGTTTTAAACTCCATTTGGGCAACTGTTTGACCCTGGCTATAGATCAAACGGTTCCAAAATGGTTTGACCATTATCCGCGCAGGCTCATTGGCTGTTGTATTGAACAAAGAGGACACGATAACGACAACCTCGCCCTTAGATGAGCTTATTTCATTGGCCAGTGCCTCCAAGCAACGGTCTTCATCAAAAATTGTTTTATCCGGCAATATCATTCTAGGGATATAGACATACATCCCGTTTGCGCCTGCGGTTACGCCGCGCTCGTTTGCTACTCGATTGGCCTGTGTAAGCAATTGCTGGATTTCCAATCGCGCATCCGCGATCGATATCCCTCCTGAAACAGCGCGGCGGGTGATCTCTTCGTCTTTGTTAAACGTAATACGCCCTGTTGAAGTCTTTGTGAGGTCTTGAATTAGCTTGCTAATTTCTTCTGCTTGGTGGAGGAATTCAACATTTTGAGCGCTAAGCTCGTTGTTTCGATGGCTAAGGGCATCATTATTTCGTTCGAGCGCGATGTTCTGATCCGACATTTCCTTGTTGCTTTTCTCGAGATCGGCATTCTGATTCTGAAGGTCGTTGAACTTGTTCATCTGAGCGATAATATCATTCATTTGGTTCTTCAGGATGCCGGTCTGTTTGGCGATGATCGTTTCCTTTTCTTTAATGAATTTGTTTTTGGAAGCAACCTCGGCGATTAGAGTTTCACGACGCTGCTGAAGGTTACGCACCTCTAATTGCTTTTCTCTAAGACCAATAGTCGCTGTTTTAAGCTCATTTTGTAGAGTGCTGAGCTTTTCATCCGTTACTTTTAGTTCAACTTGTGCAGTCTTAAGCTCTAAAGTAACCCGGTCGAGGTCTTTCTTATTTTGCTGAACTAGAGCGATACTGGCAACGAGCTGTTCGGTCTTTTGAGAAAGGTCTTTCCTGGTCGAACCAAGTTTTAATTCGAGAGATCTTTGTTCGTGGATGAGTTCATCCCCGCGTAATACTAGCTTTCGAGCCTCAGTACCGAGGCTTAACATAACGACAATGGTCGAAAGTGCAATCAAGCCGCCAATAAAACTTGTAATCAAGATTGCGGTATGCCGAGGCCGCAGCCCAAATAAGGTTATTCTTTTTTTGCCCATCCGTCGGCCTAATAAGTCGCCAATGTACGCGATTACCGCGCACAAAACGACGTAGGAAAACAGTATCAAACCCATTGTCACCGACATTCTCTATCGCCTCACTTCTCAGCGCTATCTTGATTTTCAGACTTGTCGTTATCACGCTTCAAGAACAGCACTACTAGCTGCGCTATTAACAGAATAACGGCTATTGCAAACGGAACGAGAAAAATAAATCGCATTGCTGATGAAGAATCCATTCCTACATACCTTTCTTAATGAGAACGCTTCATAAGGAGGATAATTGCGATTGAAATCCCGAACATATCCGGGCCAAATGCCGCAAACCAGGGAGCAATCGCGCCTCCGCTTCCCAACACTCCCATGAAGCGCATCAAAACCCAATAGCTAATGATAATGCCAATCGTGGCAACCCATCCAATCGCGACACCTCCTCGACGAGGATTTCTTATTCCTAATGGCGTCGCTACAAGGCAAAAAACGATGCTGGATAACGGCACCGCAAACTTATTATAGTATTCAACCTGAAGGCCGAGAACATTATCTTTCTTTTCTCTTTTTTCGTTCTCAATACGCTGCAAAATCTGACGTGAACCAAGGTTCTCAGCGGGCACCATGTCCATGACGATTTGCTGTGGTGTTTTTTTAATATCAAGGTTATTTTTAACAATTAGGCTGCCGCTTTCGATTTGAGAGCGAATGCTTTTATCTAGCGGACTATCTACGGCTTTTACATCTCGGTAACGCCAATCCCCTTTGTCATAAATCGCGGTGTTCGCAAAGACGACTAAAGACGGTTCGCCTGTTTTTGGATCATACCTAGTTACAGTAACTCGGTACATGATGTTGCGCTCGAAGTTCATCGAGTCGGCTACGACAGTTTCGGCAAGTTTCCCGTCATTAACTTTTCGCATGAAAACCGGTTCGTGACTTCGACCGATTTGCTGGACAATGGTTGCTTTCAGTTTTGCAGCCTCTTGAGAGCTTCTGGGCACAATCTCTTCTGAAAACAACAACGCTACTCCGCTGATAACTAGGCCTGCAGTTGCAACTGGAGCTACCACTCGCCAGAAATTGATGCCGGAAGCTAATACGGCGATAAGTTCACTATCGGATGACAGACGCCCAAAACCCAGCAGCACCGCCAATAAAGATGACATCGGGAAAGTCCAAGCGATCATTCCCGGTAGATACAACAACATCAATTGCAGCACCAACAATACCGAGGCGCCTTGAACGAAATAGTCTGTCAGGCCGAAAAGATAAACAGTCGAGGTAAGAAGCGCGGTAAAAAGCGCTACCCCGAATATAAATGGCCCTATGAATTCAACAAGGATCAAACGATCCAATAACTTCATGTCGTTGTTGTGACCTATCGAGCTTTAAATATCTTGTCAACACAACCTTTGACCTCTAAAGCCCCTATTAGTTTCAGCATTTCCATTATACCAACGCTCGACCGTCTCTAGCTTTGGATTAGCGTGTTGAACTTAAGTTAATTCGCATCACCCTGTTTTGGGTACCGGTTTTCTGCTTAAGACTTAATGCACCTCGCGCTATTACCTATGAACACCCTAAGTTCATATGGTAAGTTATTCATGATGCTATGGGCGAGGTCGTTTGTAAGATGCGTTGCTTTGGTCTGTGCCTAACAGTTTTATTGCTCTCAAATATTAGCTTTGCAGATGTTACACCTGCAGGTTCTGTTATAACGACTACCGCAAGTGTCAGCTACAGCGCCTCTGACGGCCGAGTGATTGGAACTGAGTATTCCGCTCCCACAGCTGTACAAATAATCCAACTTGTTGGGATGACTGGAAACTCAACTAAGTTTGGTGATTCGGCATCCCCCGATAGTGTAACGGTATTTCCGTTTAAAATTACGAATTTAGGCAACGGCTTTGACCGATTTTTATTTTCGCTTACTCCAGTTGCTCCCGGTTGGTCCGCTTATGTCACAACTGACCATAATGGCGATGGTCTTTTGCAGGCTGATGAACTGCATACAATGACTGTATCTGAATGGACTGATCAAAACAAAGATTTTAACGGCTTACTTGTTCTTAGAGTTCCTAGCAGTAACGTTGTAACTGATGGCACGCAAATTACACTTACAGCCGTTTCTGAGCGTAATTCCTCATTACGTTGGCAAACAATAGTCGTTGCTGGCAGAAGTGATTTGATCTGGCCGAAATTGTGGGTTAATTCCAGTGAGCCAATTTCATGCGGTCTTGCTGCTTCCACGTCAAGCGAAGTGATTGCAACCACCGATAGAGGTTCAGTAAAAGTATATGGTGTTTCAGGTTCAACTGCTTCAGAAAAGTGGAAGGTAAGCATTGGTGGTGTTCGCTTTGTTTGTCAACCTACCGTAAGGCAGGGTTACCTTGCAGCGGTAACTTCCGATATGCGCCTTGCGTTTTTTGACATGGTCAACCGTAAACTGACTCGTTTTTGGAATGTGAGTAGCGGTTTCAATCTCGCTACCAACCCAATCTTTGTGGGTTCCAAAGTTGTCATGGGAGTTAACGGATCTCGACTGGCATCTATCGATCCGACTACTAATGTCATCACAACATCAAACCCGTTAAACACTGCCGAGATCACAACGCCGTTGGCCGTATCGGGCAATATTCTTTATGCCGGATGTGCAGATGGGAGTCTATTGGCTGTTAATTTGAATACGATGCTGTTGTCATGGCGAACAGTGCTGGAAAGCCGCACAAAATTAGTCGCGGCGCCGGTTATAGATTCAAAGAACGGTTTAGTGCTTGCAGCTACGTCAACTGGAACTGTTTACTGCATCAGCTCAACTTCCCGCACAGTTCGTTGGAAGGTAAAGACTAACAGCCAAATAGTATCAACATTGAGCGTAGATGCAAAAATGCCGAACGTCTATTTCCTTACCAAAGATCGTCGTTTATGGGGGTTCAACCGCTCGACAGGACAAGCTGTTTTGGGTTACCCCGTCAATATTCCAGGGACGGGAGAGTTGAATTCACAGGCTTTGGCCGTTAAACGCAGCAACGACATCAACGCTACTCCTTATATATGGTTTGGTACAACCGATAGTCAGCTTTTCGCTATTAATGCCAACAACGGCTATACGTCTTATCAATGGTTACCTAAGCCAACTTCCCCTTATAATTTAACCCCCATAGGAGCGTCTGACCCTATCTCGAATACCATGGCGATCGTTGAAGGCCGTGGGACTGTTTTATGGTTTGAAATAAAATAGAACTTGATTAACCACTTTGGTGAGGAACAAGCGGTAGATTATATGATCTGCCGCTTGTTCTTTTATTTTGCAGGCGCCATTTAGGAATTGTCCGCGGCATTACAGTACGAACCTGTGGTATCGGCAGCAAATTATAGGCACAATTCCGTGGCATAGTCGGAGGCCAAGTCGAAACATGTATTTCCTGCATACGTCTTGGGCGTTGGACACCAAGAACAGGCCGATTGGCGGTTCGACCGGCCAATTTTTCGGGCACGGGCGGGATCAGTAAATGAAAGGGATGATCCTGTGTGTACGGCGGCGATAATCCTCATATTCAGGAAAAACCGTACCCAGGGCTGACTCCTCTAGCAGTATACGGTAATACTGGAGTGCGCACCAGAGAAAGAAGACTGCGACCATGAACGGTGTTAACCGCAAGAACAGGTAGCCCAGGCAAAAAACGAATTCTCCCAGGTATAAATGATGCCGGACCCAGCGATAAGGGCCGCTTGTTACCAGACCGCGAACATCCGGTCTAATTCCGAAGTTCCGTCCCAGCCAAGCCAAACTTACGATTGAGAACACGAACCCCGCAAATACCAAAACCTCAGACACAAGCCGTAACAC